>DASUTW010000066.1:0-3627 GCA_036374395.1 Actinomycetota bacterium | reverse complement strand
CGCCTGCGTCGATCTCCTGGATCAGCATCGTCTGAGCGACCGCCGTGGGGCGGTACTCCTCCTCCTCGGGAGGGAACATCTCCGAGTACGGCATGGGCCTCAGCAGGTCCGCGACGGGCTCGGCGAGCGACCGGAACGGGGCGACGGCCCGCTCGCCGTCTCCCACGTCCCCGGCGTGGACCATGAGGGCGAGCACCACGAGCTCGCCGTGCCGGTCCTCGGGGACGAAGGGCATCGGGGGAGCCGGCATCACGTTCGCGATCGTGGACAGCTCCTCGGGGGCGCGCTCGGCCTCCTCGATGAACCCGGCCACGACCTCCGGGGTGGCCGGGAGCAACAGCATCCCGCCCACGACGGTGTCGACGGGGTGCAGCCGGAGCAGGAACCTGGTGACGACGCCGAAGTTGCCGCCCCCGCCCCGGATCGCCCAGAAGAGATCCGGATGCTGCTCCTCGTCCACGCGGAGCACCTCGCCGTCGGCCGTGACGATCTCGGCGGCGAGGAGGCTGTCGATCGTCATGCCGTACCGCCGGACGAGGAGGCCGATGCCCCCCGCCAGCGTGATGCCGCCGATGCCCACCGTCCCCGTGTCGCCGAAGGGCGTGGCCAGGCCGTGGGCCCCCGCGGCCGTCGTGTACTCGCCGGCGGTCAGCCCCGCCTCGGCCCAGGCGGTGCGTCCCCGGGCGTCGATCTCGAGTCCCTTCATGTCGCGGACGTCGAGGACGATCCCGCCCTCCGTCGTGCTGTGCCCTGCGCCGCTGTGCCCCCCGCTCCTCACGGCCAGCTCCAGCCCGGTCTCCCGGGCCAGGGCGATCACGCGCGTCACGTCCTCGGCGTCCGTGGGCCGGACGATCACGGCGGGCCGTTTGTCCACGTCGCCCGCGACGACCGTGCGGGCCTGCTCGTAGCCCTCGTCCTCGGGCCCCATCACGTGTCCGGTGAAGCGGTCTCGGAGGTCGCGGATCGCCTGCTTCAGCGTCATCGTGCTCCCTTCTCTCGTGCTCTCTCTTATGACGGTCGCGGGCCCGGGAACGCATCGGAGCCGACCGCGGAGGCTTCGAAGAGCTTTCACCGCTCGTCGTCGCGTCCCGGATACGACGGTTGGTGGCGTCGAAGCTCATCGGTTGATCAGGAACCCCAGCGCCGATCCCTCCTCTTCCCTGATGAAGAACGTCGTCGTCCCCCGGCAGGTCCCCGATCCCCGCGTCGTCGTCGATATGATGTGGGGACCCGCCCACGAGGAGCGAACCCCATGAGCGATCTGGCTTCACCCCGACAGAAGGCCCCCGAGGACCTCGAGACGATCCTGGAGCAGCACCGCCGCGAGCTGATCGCGCACTGCTACCGGATGCTCGGCTCCCCGTTCGAGGCCGAGGACGCAGTGCAGGAGACCATGCTCAGGGCGTGGAGGGCGTTCGACCGTTTCGAGGGCCGCTCCTCGGTGCGCTCATGGCTGTACCGCATCGCCACCAACGTGTGCCTGGACATACTGGAGGGGAGGGGACGAAGGGCCCTCCCGATGGACCTGGGGCCAGCGGGGTCGGCCCGGATGCCGCTCCCCGAGCCGCTCCCCGAGGTGACGTGGGTCCAGCCCATCCCCGACGGGCTCGCCGTCGCATCCGAGGGCGACCCCGCCGAGCTCGCCGAGCAGCGGGACTCGATCCGCCTGGCGCTCGTGGCCGCCCTCCAACACCTCCCGCCCCGCCAGCGTGCGGTCCTGATCCTGCGCGAGGTCCTTCGGTGGAAGGCGGCCGAGGTGGCCGAGCTGCTGGAGACCTCGGTGGCCTCGGTGAACAGCGCCCTGCAGCGGGCCCGGGCGACGCTCGCCTCGGCGGGGGAGGACACCGCGAGGTCCGTGGAGTCGATGGACGAGGAGCGCCGCGAGCTGCTCTCCCGCTACGTCGACGCTTTCGAGCGGTACGACATGGACGCGCTCACCTCGCTCCTGCATGACGACGCGAAGTGGTCGATGCCCCCGTACGAGCTCTGGCTCCAGACCCACGAGGACGTCGTGGCCTGGTGCCTCGGCCCAGGGGTCGGGTGCCGGGGCTCCCGCCTCGTACCGGTCGAGGCCAACGGCGTCCCGGCGTTCGGGCAGTACAAGCCGTCGGAGTCCGGCGAGGGCTACGAGCCGTGGTCGCTCCAGGTGCCCGAGATCTCAGGAGGGAGGATCAGCGGCCTCACCTTCTTCCTCGACACCGCGAGGCTGTTCCCGCTCTTCGGGCTCCCCCTCCGGCTGGAGCAGTAGCAGCTCCTCCAGGCCCATGAGAGCGACGAGGCCGCGGAGCTCGGGCCACGGGTGCACGACGCGGAGGCGGCGCCTCCGTCTGCGGGCCACGATCCGGAGCCGCGCCAGGGCCTCGACGGTGACGGCGGTCGCCTTCCGCGGGCCCACGACCGCGCACAGGACGAGGCCGACGTTTCGCTCATCGAGGATCGCGTCGAGGCGCTCGCAGAGCCCCGGGATCATCCCCGGCTCGAGCGGCTCCCGGACCCCCACGACCAGCGCGTGGGTCAGCGCCGACCTCCTTCCTCCTCTCAAATGACGGGGGCCGGGCGCGGAACTCATCGCGGAAGATGACCTACCGTCGCTCGTGGAGCCCGTGAGGAGGAATCATGGAGATCACGGTCGGGACGTTCAACCTCAACAACCTGTTCTCGCGCTTCAACTTCCGGGCGCGGGTGGACGCGATCCCGGAGGAGGAGCGCGACGTCACGGTCAGCTTCGAGTTCACGGAGCGGGGGGAGTACTGGTTCCGAACCTTCCGGGGGCGGCTGATCGACCCGATGCCGGAGGAGCAGCGCCGGCGCCTCGCCGCGCGCATCAAGACGATGGACCTCGACGTGCTCGCCGTCCAGGAGGTCGAGGACGTGGAGGCCCTCCGGGACTTCAACCGGTTCCACCTCGAGGGCATGTACCCGCACGCCGTGCTGGTCGAGGGGAACGACGCCCGCTTCATCGACGTGGCGGTCCTCTCGAAGCTGCCGCTGGGCGGGGCCACGTCGTGGCAGCACGAGGTGCATCCGGAGGATCCCTCGCGCCCCGTCTTCGCCCGCGACCTCCTGCAGGTCGAGGTCCTGAACGGGCCGCGCACCAGGCGGCTGCTGACGATGTTCATCAACCACCTCACGAGCAAGTTCATCTCGTTCGGTGAGAACCCGGTCGCCGCCGCCGCCGCGAAGACCGCGCGGCGGCGGCGGCAAGCCGAGACGGTGGAGCGCATCGTCGAGAGGCAGCTCCGCCCCGACTCCCCGTTCGTGATCCTGGGCGACATGAACGACACACCCGACTCCGAGGCGCTGACCCCCCTGGCGCAGGGGTCGCTGGGGCTCGTGGACGGCCTGGCCGATCCGGAGGAGACCCGTGCGTCAAAGCCCGACGACCCGCCGCCGGCCACGAAGGCGTGGACCCATCGCTTCAAGGAGGGCGGGCAGCCGGCCCGCTACGAGCTCCTCGACCAGATCTGGCTGAGCCCCAGCCTCGCCCCGAAGCAGACCGGCGCGTTCATCGAGCGCCGCACGCTGCACGGCGGCGACGGGAGCGACCACGACCCGGCGTGGGTCGTGCTCTCGATCTAGTCGCGGCTGGGGACCTCCTGGAGGAGCCAGAGGTTGCCGTCGGGGTCC
>DASUTW010000065.1:0-8319 GCA_036374395.1 Actinomycetota bacterium | reverse complement strand
CCCCGCACGCCGAGCAGATCCTCGACGTCATCACCGTCCCGAAGACGCTGCGACGCACGTCGGAGACCTCCCCGTTCCCCCCGCAGTGGGCGCAGCGGACCGCCTCGGTACCCGGCTCCCGACCCGAGCCGTCGCACACCTCGCACGGGGCGAGCGTCTCGACCTCGATCTCCTTCTCCACGCCGAAGGCGGCCTCCTCGAAGTCGAGCGCGATCGCCAGGCGGGCGTCCTCGCCGCGCTCCGGGCGCCGGGACCGACGGCCTCGCCACGGGCTCCCGAAGAACATCTCGAAGATGTCCGAGACGTCGCCCATGAAGTCGAACATGTCGGGCGTGAAGCCCTCGCCCCCGTACATGTCGTACTGACGTCGACGCGCCGGGTCCGACAGGGTCTGATAGGCGAGGTTGATCTCCTTGATGCGGTGCTCGGCGGCGGGGTCGTCGCTGACGTCGGGGTGGTACTCGCGCACGAGCCGCCGGTAGGCCTTCCGGATCTCGTCCTGGGTGGCGCCCCGAGACACGCCCAGGACCTCGTAGAGGTCGCGCGTCTGGGCCATGGCCTATCCGGCGAGCCCGCGGAGCAGGTCCGAGAGGTGCCCGGCCACCACGCGGGTCGACGAGATCGCCCTCGGGTACTCCATGCGGGTGGGGCCCACCACCGCGACCGCGCCGACCGGGCGGGATCGGGGCCCGTACCAGGCCATCACAACGCTGGCCTCGGCCATCGCCCGGAGCGTGTTCTCCCGCCCGATCCGGACCGTGACGTCGTCGATCGCGCCTGAGGCCGCCCGGAGGATCTCCAGGACCGCCGAGCCCTCCTCCAGCGCGCCCACCATCTCCCGGAGGGTGTCGGGCGACTCGAACGCCCCCTCATCGGCGATGTTGGCCACGCCCCCCAGATAGATCTCGCCGGAAGCATCACCCATGTGCCGGATCGCCGTCGCCACGTCGCGGAAGAGCCGCCGCTCCTCGTCGGCCATCTCCCGTATCAGAGCCGCCACGCGTCGCGCCGCCTCGTCGTAGGAGAGCCCGGCCAGCCGCTCGGAGAGCATCCGCGAGGCGCGCTCCACGATCCGCTCGTCGGGCTCGTGGCCCACCTCGAGCATCCGCTTGTCGACCCTGCCCGTGTCGCTGACGATCAGCAGCATCACGCTGGAGCCCACCGGCACGAGCTCGGTGCGCAGGACCCTGCTGGTCGTCGCCCGGGGCGTGACGGCCACCGCGGCGTATCCGGTGAGCCTCGAGAGGAGGGACGCGGTGCCGTGCAGGACCTCGTCCACGTCGGCGGCCGGCGGGCCGAAGAAGGTCTCGATCTGCTCCTGGAGCGTTCGAGGGAGGGCGACCGTCTCGGGGAGGGAGTCGACGTAGAACCGGTAGCCGAGGTCCGTGGGGATGCGCCCCGCCGAGGTGTGGGGCTGCGCCAGGTAGCCGAGCTCCTCGAGTGCGGCCAGCTCGTTGCGGATCGTGGCGGCGCTGACCCCGAGCCCGTACCGGCTCACGATCGTCTTGCTCCCCACGGGCTCGCCCGTCCGGATGTGGTCGCGGACCACGGCTCGCAGGACCGCCGCCTTGCGCTCCTCGATGGACATGCTGCCTACAGTTTTAGCACTCACCCGGCCCGAGTGCTAGGACGACGACAGGACGACCTCGTTGGCGAGCAGCATCCCGGGATCCGTCAGGGCCACGCGGCCGTCGTCGCGCCGCGCCAGGCCGCGAGCGAAAAGATCCTCGGCCACGTCGATCGGGAGCCACGACGCCGGAACTCCCTCCGCGAGGCGGAGGCCCAGCAGGAGACGCTCCATCCGCCGCTCGTCCTCGCTCGGCCGCTCCTCACCCCCCGTGGGGAGCCTGCCGCCGCGGAGCTCCTCCACGTACCGCTCGGGCGAGCGGAGGTTCCACCGGCGGACGCCCTCGCGGAACGAGTGGGCTCCCGGCCCGAGCCCCAGGTACGGACGACCGGTCCAGTAGCCGAGGTTGTGCAGGCTGGCCGCGCCGGGCCGCGCCCAGTTCGAGAGCTCGTAGTGCTCGTAGCCGGCGCCCCCGAGCCTGGTGCAGGCCGCCTCGTACATGTCAGCCTGGAGATCGGGGTCGGGCGGCGCGGCGAGCCCCAGGGCGACCTCGCGTCCCAGCGGGGTCCCCCGCTCGATCGTGAGCGCGTAGCACGACAGGTGGTCGGGCCCCAGCGCCAGCGCCTCGTCCAGCGTGCCCTCCCACGACGCGAGCGTCTCCCCCCGAGCGCCGTAGATCAGGTCGAGGCTGACGTCGTCGAACCCGGCGGCCCGTGCGTCGTCGACCGCCCGGCGCACCGACGAGACCGAGTGGATCCGCTGGAGCGCCGACAGCACGGCGGGGTCGAAGGACTGCGCGCCCATCGAGAGGCGGGTGACGCCGCGCTCCCGGAGCCGGCGCAGCGACGGAGCGTCCACCGTGTCGGGGTTCGCCTCGCAGGTCACCTCGGCGTCGGGCGCCAGGTCGAAACGCTCGCGGAGCCGATCCACGATCGATCCCAGCGCCTCGGGAGACAGGGTGGTCGGCGTCCCCCCGCCCAGGAAGATCGAGACCACGCGGACCCCCTCCCAGGAGGGCGCCGCCAGCTCGACCTCCGTCAGCAGGGCCTCCACGAACGGGGACTTCAGGTGATCCAGCCCCGCGTGGGCATTGAAGTCGCAGTACCCGCAGCGGGTAAGGCAGAAGGGGACGTGGACGTAGATCCCGGCGTCCCCGGCCCGCGCCTCCGGCCGCTTCATCGACCCTTCCCCCCCGCCTCGGTGTCCACACGGAGCGCGGCGATGAAGGCCTCGTGCGGCACGTCCACCTTCCCCACGCGCCGCAGCCGCCGCTTCCCCTCCCTCTGGCGCTCCAGCAGCTTGCGCTTCCGGGTGATGTCCCCCCCGTAGCACTTCGCCGTCACGTCCTTGCGCTTGGCGCGGACGGTCTCCCGCGCCACGATGCGACCTCCGATCGCCGCCTGCACCGCGACGTCGAAGAGCTGCCTCGGGATCAGCTCCTTCAGCCGCTCGACCATCCGGCGGCCGTAGGCTTGCGCCTTGTCCCGATGCACGACCGCCGAGAACGCGTCCACCGGCTCCCCGTGGAGGAGGAGGTCCACCCGCACGAGGTCTCCCTCCTGGTAGCCGAAGGGCTCGTAGTCGAGCGAGGCGTAGCCGCGCGTCCCCGACTTCAGCTGGTCGAAGAAGTCGAAGATGATCTCGGCCAGCGGGAGCAGGTAGCGGATCTCGACCCGCTCGGGCGAGAGGTAGCGCATCCCCTCCATCGACCCCCGCCGGTCCTGGGCCAGCTCCATGACGGGGCCCAGGTAGGCGCTCGGCGTGAGGATCGTGGCGAGCACGTAGGGCTCCTCGACGCGCTCGTAGGTGCCGGGGACGAGCATCTCCGAGGGGTTGTGGACCTCCAGCGTCTCCCCGCCCTCGCGGGCCACGTGCAGCTCCACGTTCGGGGCCGTGGCGATCAGCTGGAGCCCGAACTCCCGCTCCAGGCGCTCCCGGACGATCTCCATGTGGAGCAGTCCGAGGAAGCCGGTACGGAACCCGAACCCGAGCGCCCGCGAAGTCTCCGGCTCGAACACGAGCGCCGCGTCGTTCAGCTGGAGACGGTCGAGCGCGTCGCGCAGGGCCGGGTACTCGTCGCCGTCTTCGGGAAACAGCCCCGACCAGACCATCGGCTTCGGCTCCCGGTACCCTGGGAGCGGCTCCACCTCGGTCCGGGCGAGCGTGATCGTGTCGCCGACCTTCGCCTGGCGGACATCCTTCACCCCGGTCACGAGGTAGCCCACCTCCCCGGCGGTCAGCGCCGTGGCGGCCACGGGGTCGGGGGCGAAGACGCCCACCTCCTCGGCGTCGGTCTCGTGGCCCGTGGCCACCATCCGGACCCGGGCGTTGGACGGGAGCGTCCCGTCCACCACGCGTACGTAGGCCACCACGCCTCGGTACTGGTCGTAGGTGGAGTCGAAGATCAGGGCCCGGGTGGGGGCGTCAGGGTCCCCGCGAGGCGGGGGGATCCGCTCGACCACCGCCCGCAGCAGCTCCCCGACCCCCTCCCCCGTCTTCCCCGAGATGTGAAGCACCTCGTCCTGGGGGACGCCGGTGAGCTCCGCGATCTCCCGAGCGGCGCCCTCCACATCTGCCTGCGGGAGGTCGATCTTGTTCACCGCCGGCAGGATCGTGAGCCCGGCCTGCTCCGCGAGATGGTAGTTGGCGAGGGTCTGGGCCTCGATCCCCTGCGCCGCGTCCACGAGCAGGATGGCGCCCTCGGCCGCCGCCAGCGCCCGCGAGACCTCGTAGGTAAAGTCCACGTGGCCGGGCGTGTCGATCAGGTTGAGCACGTAGGGCTCCCCGTCGAGCCCGTAGGCCAGCCGCACCGCCTGAGCCTTGATCGTGATCCCCCGCTCGCGCTCGAGGTCCATCCGGTCCAGGAACTGCTCGCGCATCTGGCGCTCGGCCACGGCGTGGGTCAGCTCCAGGAAGCGGTCGGCCAGCGTGGACTTCCCGTGGTCGATGTGGCTGATGATGGCGAAGTTCCGGATCGGGTGGGTCACGCTCGCCATGGTAGCCGCCCGGGGCTCGACCCCGACGACCTGCTACAATCGCCCGCCGATGGCCAACATCCAGTCCCAGATCAAGCGGAACCGCCAGAACGAGCGCCGTCGCATGCGCAACAAGGCCGTTCGCACGCGCCTGAAGACCGAGGCCAAGCGGACGCTGGAGGTTGCCGAGCAGGGCGACCTCGAGGCCGCTCGCTCCGCCTACCGCGAGACCGCCCGGGAGCTGGACCGGGCCGCCTCGAAGGGCGTCCTTCACCCGCGAACGGCGGCCCGCCGCAAGTCGCGCCTGGCCAAGCGGCTCAACGCCCAGCAGGGCGAGTAGCCTCAGCGCGAGACCCGCGCCCTCCCGTTCGCGATCCGCGTCACCAGCATCGTCAGGACCACGTCGCCGCCGCCTCCCTGCTTCAGCTGAGCGTCGGCCTCGACCACTCTCCGATGGATGTCCGCGAGATCTTCGGGGTCGTACCTCCCCGCCTGCTCCCGGTAGCGGCGGGCCTGCCAATCGAACCGCAGGCCGGCCTCGCGAGCCACGTCCTGCAGCGGCATGCTCGGGGGGAGGCTCCGCACCCGCAGCAGGTCCCGGACGCGGGCGGCCATACCCCCCAGGATCGCCAGCGGCTGCTCCCGGGCCCCCAGCATCGCGGCGAGGTAGCGGAGGGCGTCGCGAGCGTTGCCCCCGAACGCCGCGTCGCACAGCTCGAAGATCCGTCGCTCGCCGAACCCGCGGAACTGCGCGGCGACGGTGGACGGCGTGAGACCCTCCTCGGGGAAGGCGTCGGCGATCTGGGACACGGACTGCGCGAGCACCGAGGGGTCCTCGCCCAGGGTCTCCACGAGCGCGGCGGCCCCGGCCGGCGTGACCTTGAGGCCGGCCTTCCTGGCCCGGTCCGCGACCCAGCGAGCAAGGTCCTTGCGGTCGATCGCGATGCGCTCGATGCGAGCGCGGCCCTGGAGGAGCTTCATGACCTTGGCCGGGGGCCCCTTGGCCCGCGGGGAGACGACGCAGGCCAGGACGAGCCTCGCCTCGGGGTTCGGCTCCAGCGCGTAGCGCGCGATCTCGTCGAGGGCGTCGGAGGGCGCCGCCTGGAGGCCCGTCACCAGCAGGGCCCGCTCCTCCCCGAGGAGCGAGGGCGTGGCCAGGTCGGCCGTGAGGCCGGGCCTCCAGGCAGCGCCCTCCACCTCGGTGGGGCGGGCTCCCTCGAACAGCCTCGTCGCGGCCTCGCGCAGCAGGAAGTCGCTCTCGCCCCAGACGAGGACCACGGGCTCAGGCACTCGGCATCACGGGCGGATGCTACCTCGCCCGGAGGGCCCCGGCCGCGTCACATGTGGATCAGCTGGCCCGTGGCGCGGGAGAGGAACGCGGTCACGCCCTCGACCTCGTCCACGAGCTCGTCCATGTCCTCCGGGGCGAGCCCCATGGCCTCCATGCAGCGCGAGCACGCCGTGATGCGCAGCGTGCCGGCCTCCTTGACGCTGTGGAGGGTCTCCACCCAGCGGATCTCCCCGTACCGCTCGAGCATCTCGGGTCCCTCGGGTCCGGCGTCCATCGTCACGCCGTGGTCCTTGTTGATGTGGTCGTGACGGAACGCGTCCACGGCCCAGAACTGGAGGAAGACGTCGACCTCCCGGCCGAGGGCCGTGGCCCCCGCCACGAGGTGTATGGCCCCGAGGATCTTGTCGTCGGTGCCCGAGAACAGCACGATCGAGAGCTTCTGGTCCGACATGCCACCACCTCCAGCGTTCAGCCTGGCAGGCGGCGGGGTCTCCGGGCCGGGTCGTGAGGCCCGCGTTCACCGGGACCTCTCGACCACCGGCCGGTCGCCCTCGAAGGTCACGGTCACCTCGCCGGCCAGGTCGGTCCGCACGACCCTTCCGCCCGCCTCCCGCAGGGCCCGGAGCGTGTCCGGCACGGGGTGGCCGAAGTCGTTGTCCTCGCCCACGCTGACGACGGCGACCGAGGCCGCGACCGTCTCGAAGAACGATGGATCCGAGGTGGAGGAGCCGTGGTGAGGGACCTTGAGGACCGTGGCCCGCACGGGATCGGCGTCGGAGAGCAGGTCGAGCTGGGCCGGGACCTCCGCGTCGCCCGGCAGGAGGACCGTGGCCGACCCGTGGACGAGACGCAGGACGATCGAGTCATCGTTCGGCGAGTCGGGCGCACACTCGTCGGGACCCAGGACCTCGAGCAGGAGGTCCCCCACCCGCAGGCGCTCCCCGCCGCGGGGGTGCCGGATGGGAACGTCCTCGTACGCGGCGGCATCCAACATCCGCTCGTGGGAGGGGAATCCCGTGGGGCACCCCGGGTCGAGGAGGAGCCCGACGGGATGACGGGCCAACACCGCAGGGAACCCCTCGACGTGGTCCTGATGGCCGTGCGAGGCCACGGCGAGGTCGAGGCGTCCGATCCCGAGAGCGGCCAGGCGGGTGGCCACGGTCTGCTCGTCGGGCCCGGCGTCCACCAGGATCGTGGCCCGGGGCGTCCGAACGAGCGCCGCGTCGCCCTGCCCCACGTCGAGGAACCGCACCTCGAGGCCGGGCGGCGGGGAGCCGCGTACGAACACGATCCAGACGAGGAAGGGCGCTCCCAGGAGCAGGGCGGCGCGGCGCGGAGCCACCACGCGCCGCAGGACGAGGTGCGCGACGACTGCCAGGGCCACGGGGGGCACCCAGTCGGCGCCCACCAGCGCGGGGACGGCGAGCCGCGCCGTGCGGTCCGCGACCGCCTCCAGGTAGGCGATCGGCATCGAGGCGAGCGTGCCGAGGGCGGAGCCGAGACCGGGCCAGACGAGGGCGACCGCCGCGGCAGTCGAGCCCCCCAGGAAGGCCGCCGCCACGGCGGGGAAGGCCAGCACGTTGGCGATCAGGGTCGAGCCCGGCACGATCCCGAACGCCCCCAGCAGGAGGGGGGTCACGGCCGCCTGCGCCCCCGCCGTGGCGGCGGCCGCGAGGGCCACCGGGCGGGGGAGCCATCGCAGCCGCGCCTCGATCCCCGGCGCGAGCGCCACGAGCCCCACCGTCGCGGCGGTCGAGAGCTGGAACGCGAGCGATCGCGAGAGCCTCGGGTCCACCAGCAGCAGGATCACCACCGCCCAGGACAGGACGGTGGCCGTCTCCCGGGGCCGCCCCGCCGCCACCCCGAGCAGGGCCAGGCCCGCCATCACGCCGGCCCGCAGGACCGAGGGCTCCCACCTCGTGATGAGGGCGAACAGGACGACCGCAAGGCCCCCCGCCGCGAGCCTCCCCCGGGGGCCCATCCCCAGGAGCGCGGCCAGGCCCACCACCGGCGCCAGGACCATCACGACGTTCGATCCCGAGACAGCGACGAGGTGCCCCAGCCCCGTGGCCCGGAAGTCCTCCACGGTCTCGGGGTGCATCCCGCGCGTGTCCCCGATCGTCAGGCCGAGCAGGAGCCCCGCCCTGCGGGGCGGGAGGGCCCGCCGCGCCCCGGCGGCAAGCGCGTCGCGGACCCCGTTCGCGACGCGGAGGAGCGGATTGCGCGGCGGGCCCTCCCGCCCCAGCTCCGACGCCGACACGAGCGCGGCCACCCCCCGATCGGCCAGGTATCGCTCGAACCCCTCCTCCCCCTCGACGCGGCGGAAGCGGCCCGCGCCCCGCACCCGGTCCCCCGCCGCCACCCGGGCGGCCTCCCCGCGACCCGAGACCCACACTAGGCTCCCCAGGGGTCGATCCCCTGCCCGATCGACGCGGACCTCCATCCCCCAGCCGGTAGGAAAGCTCCTGGGGTCGGAGCGCGCCGGT
>DASUTW010000064.1:0-6346 GCA_036374395.1 Actinomycetota bacterium | reverse complement strand
CTCGATCGCCGGCTGGAGGATCTCCCGCGAGTCGAGGCTCAGCTGGCGGCTGACCTCGTAGCCCGCGTCCTCCAGCGCCTGCGCGTACATCTCTCCGAGGATCTGGTTCTCGGCGAAGGCGACGGCGCCCACGGTGATCTGTCCCCGCGACTCCCCGTCGCCGTCCCCGTCCTCACCCGACCCGTCGCACGCCGCCGCGATCAGCGCCAGCGCGACCAGGGCCGCCCCAAGGACGGGGGTGCGGAAGGTCCTCCGCATGGGTACCCCCTCTCTCTTCGCGGGGAGCCGGAGGCCCCCCTGGAACATGGGCGACAGCAATCTTAGTAACTACGCGGCTCCGGCCGTGATTCCGCGCTCCGTCGCGGCGCCGGGACGCGTGGCCACACGCGGCGAGAGGAGCCGCCCCACCCCTCCGATCAGCACGTCCACCGCGAGCGCCAGCGCCGCGACGAGGATCGCCCCCGCGAAGATCTGAGGGAGGTCCCGGACCGCGAAGCCGTCGATGATGTAGCGGCCCAGCCCTCCGCCGGCCACCACGGCGCCCAGCGTGGCGGTGGCCACGACCTGGACGGCCGCCGTCCGAAGCCCCGCCACGATCAGGGGCATCCCGAGGGGAACCTCGACCCGGAAGAGGATCGACCACTCGGACATGCCCATGCCGCGGGCCGCCTCCAGCGTGTCGTCGTCCACGCTCTGGATGCCGACGTAGGCGTTCGTGAGGATCGGCGGGATCGCCAGCAGGACGAGCGCCAGGATGATCGCGGGCCGCAGGGCGGGAGGGCTCGAGAGCCCGACGCCCAGCCACAGCACGAAGAGGAACAGCAGCCCGAAGGAGGGGATCGCCCTCCCGAGGTTGGTGATCGAGACGACGAGCCGCTCCAGCCGGCGCCGATGTCCGATGTACATCGCCAGCGGCAGGGCGAGCGCCGTCGCGATCGCCACCGAGACACCCGACATGACGACGTGTTCGAGGAGCCTGCTTGGGATCCCGAAGTCCCCGCTCCAGTTGGCCGCGTCGGCGAACCAGTCCACCACCTGGCTGAAGAACCCGGGCTCGGTCACGTCGCGACCACTCGATCCCCGGCCCGCCGGCTCCAGGGCGTGATCCATCGCTGGCCGGCGAACAGCAGCAGGTCGATCGCGACGGCGAGCGCGACCGACAGCCCCACGCCGAGCACCACGGCCAGCTCCGGGTAGAGGCGTCGGAACCCGCCCAGCATCAGCGCTCCGAGACCGCCCTGGCCGATCAGCGCCGTGACGGTGACCAGCCCGATCGTGGTCACCGTGGCGATGCGGAGGCCGGCCACCACCGCGGGCAGCGCGAGCGGCAGTTCGATCCTCCACAGGAGCTGGCGGTCCGTGTACCCCATCCCGACGGCCGCCTCCCGGACCTCGGGCGGCACGGCCCGGAGGCCGGTCACGATGTTCCGGATCAGGATGAGGAGGGTGTACGAGACGAGGCCGATCTCCGCCGTGAGCGTGCTGAGGCCGGTGAAGGGAGTCAGGAAGGCGAAGAGAGCGAGGCTCGGGATCGTGTAGAGCGTCCCGGTGAGCCACGCGATGGGGGGATAGAGCCTTCGGCGACGATAGGCCAGCACCGCGAGCGGGAACGAGATCGCCAGCCCGATCACCACGGCCAGGAACGTGAGCCAGAGGTGCTGTACGGCCTGGTCCAGGATGAGGTCACCGTTCCGGCCCACCCAGTCCCAGTCCCAGAAGGGACGGCCCGTCACGCGATCAGCTCCCTGGTGAGCTTCTCCAGCGTCAGGACGCCTCGGTAGCGGCCGCCGTTCGTGACGACCACGGCCACGTTCGTCCGGGACGTGACGATCGTGTCCAGGGCCTCTCTGAGGGAGCTCCCATCGGTCACGGTGGCGCTGAAGCGCCGGGGCGGGTACTGGCCCACCGAGGCCATCCCCTCGAGGCATCCGGGGTCCACCCAGCCCAGCAGTCGCCCCTCCTCGACCACGGAGGCCCACCCGAAGCCCGAACGCTCCATCTCGGCCAGTGCGGTGGACACGTCGTCGGTGGGGGCGACGATCGGCCCCTCCTCCACCTCGATATCGGCCACCTTGATCAGCGAGAGCCGCTTCAGCCCTCGCTCCAGGCCCACAAAGCTCTTCACGAAGTCGCTGGCCGGCTCGGACAGGATCGCCTCGGGGGCGTCGTACTGCTCGACCACCGCCCCGATGTTCAGGATGGCGATGCGGTCGGCCATCTTGATCGCCTCGTCCACGTCGTGGGTGACGAACACGATGGTCTTCTTCAGTTCGCGCTGGATCTCCAGGAACTGGTCCTGGAGTCGCTCGCGGATGATGGGGTCCACGGCGCCGAAGGGCTCGTCCATCAGCATGACGGGGGGGTCTGCGGCCAGACCCCGGGCTACGCCGACCCGCTGGCGCTGGCCGCCGGAGAGCTCGCCCGGGTAGCGGTCGAGCAGGCCGTGGTCGAGGCGGAGCATCTCCGCGAGCTCGTCGACCCTGGCCCGGGTTCGGGGCCGCTCCCACCGGAGCAGGTCCGGCACCGTGGCGATGTTCTGGCGGATCGTTCGATGGGGGAGGAGCCCGATCGACTGGATCACGTAGCCGATCCCTCGCCGCAGCTCCACCGGGTCCTGCTCGAGGACGTTGCGCCCGTTCACGAGGATCTCGCCGGACGTCGGCTCGATCAGCCGGTTGATCATCTTCAGCGTTGTGGTCTTGCCGCAGCCCGAGGGGCCGACGAGGACGACGATCTCCCCTTCGTCGATCTCCAGGGAGAGTTCGTCCACGGCCGGGGCCGCGCCGTCGTACACCTTCGACACGTCGCGCAGGCTGATCATGGAGGCCTCGGTCTCAGGAACGCCGGGCGGCGGCCAATTGCTTCCCGGCCCGATAGGAGGAGCGGACGAGCGGCCCGGCCTCCACGTGGGCGAACCCCAGCTCCCTGCCCATCCTCGCGTGCTCCTCGAACTCCTCCGGGGTCACCCAGCGATCCACGGGGAGGTGGTACGCCGTCGGCTGGAGGTACTGGCCGATCGTCATCAGGTCCACGCCCGCGTCGCGGAGATCGCGGAGCGCACCCTCGACCTCCCCGGGGCCCTCGCCCATCCCCAGGATCAGGTTGGACTTGGTGACCTGGCCCGGACGCAGCTCCTTGGCCAGCCGGAGGGCGTCGAGCGTGCGGTCGTAGTCGAACCCCGGGCGGATCCGGTCGTGGAGGCGGCGGACGGTCTCGAGGTTGTGGGCGAAGACGTCCGGCTCCTCGGTGATCACGATCCCGATCTGCTCGCGGTGGGCCTTGAAGTCGGGCGGGAGGACCTCGATGCCGCAGCTGGGCACCGCCTCGCGGACCGCGCGGATGGAGCCGGCCCAGATGCTCGCCCCGCCGTCGGGGAGGTCGTCGCGGGCCACGCCGGTGAGCACGACGTGCCTGAGGCCCATCGAGGCCACGGCCTCGGCCACGCGGGCGGGCTCCTCCTCGTCGACCGCCGAGGGCTTCCCCGTCTGGATGTCGCAGAAGCCGCAGCGGCGGGTGCAGGTGTTGCCGAGGATGAGGAAGGTCGCCTCGCGCTGCTCCCAGCACTCGAAGATGTTGGGGCAGCCGGCCTCCTCGCACACGGTGTTGAGCGAGAGGCCCTCCATGAGCCCCTTGAGCTCGCGGTAGCCCGGGCCGGTCCGGAGGTGGGCCCGCATCCAGGGCGGCTTGCGCTGCGGGACGACCTGCTGAGCGCAGCCCACCGAGTGCGCGACGTGGGTGTCGGCTGCCTCCGCCTCCATGATCGGGAGGTGGAGCCGTTTGCGGCGAGGATTCTTGTCTCGGCTCGGGTCGCGGAACCGCATCGGGGGCCAGTCTATCCGCTCATCCCCCTGCCCGAGAGGCGCGCTCGATGTCCGACTCGGCGAGGCGCTTCACGTTCGAGAGGCTCCGCTCCATCATGCTCGAGAGGAACCCTCTCTTGGACTCGTCCAGCTCAGGAACGTCGGTCGCGACCGTCAGCAACGTCCTGCCGGGCCCGTCGTCCTGGAACGCTGCTCGTCCGCGCATCTCCATGTTCGCGTCGCGGATGTGGAACCCGACCGACCGCTCCGGCGCCCACTCCACGACCTCCATCTCGCCCTCGACGGGCTCGCCCCAGCGGACGTTCCTTCGCCGGATCCTCGTGCCCAGCGCCATCGGACCTTCGGTGATCTGCTCGAGCTCCATGTCCGGGTCCCAGCGGGGATGGTTTATCACGTGCTCCACCGCATACCACCGCCAGACGTCGGCCAGCGGTCGGTCGATCGTCGTCGATGCCTCGATCCGCATGCGATCCTCCCGCTCGGCGGGCCCGGACGCTCAGAACTCGGCCAGCTCCTTCATCGCCTGGTGGATCCCCTCGACGTTCGGCATGAAGAACTTCTCGAGCGGTCCGGAGAACGGCATCGCGGGGATGTCCGGCCCGCCGATGCGTACGAGCGGCCCGTCGAGGTCGAACATCGCCTCCTCGGCGATCGTGGCCACGATCTCCGCGCCCACGCCGTAGGTCCGATTGTCCTCGTAGACCACCATCGCCTTCGCCGTCTTCCCCACGGACGAGAGGATCGTCTCCTTGTCCAGCGGGCTGATCGTGCGGACGTCGATCACCTCGACCGAGGCGCCGTCCTCGTCCTGGAGCTTCTGGGCGGCCTCGAGCGCGTGGTGGAGCATCAGGCCGTAGGCGATCACCGTCATGTCCTCGCCCTCGCGCTTCACGTCGGCCTTCCCGATCGGGACCTCGTAGTCCTCGTCGGGGACCTCGCCCTTGATCAGCCGGTAGGTCTTCTTGTGCTCCAGGAACAGCACGGGGTCGGGGTCCCGGAGCGAGGCACGCAGCATCCCCTTCACGTCGTGCGGCGTGGCCGGCAGGACGACCTTCAGCCCGGGGACGTGCCCGTAGGTGGCCTCGATCGACTGCGAGTGGTAGAGCGCGCCGTGGACCCCGCCTCCGTAGGGGGCGCGGATGACGAGCGGCACCCCGAAGTCCCCGTTCGACCGGTAGCGGATCCGCGCGGCCTCCGACACGATCTGGTCGTACGCGGGATGGATGAAGTCGGCGAACTGGATCTCGGCGATCGGCAGCAGCCCGTGGAGCGCCATCCCGATCGCCACGCCGACGATCGAGGACTCGGCCAACGGGGTGTCGAGCACCCGCTCCTCGCCGAACGTCTCCAGGAAGTTGGCCGAGGCCCGGAACACGCCGCCGCGGGCCCCGACGTCCTCGCCGAGGAGGATCACGCGGTCGTCCGCCTTCATCTCCTCGAACATCGTGTCGTGGATCGTCTGGACGATGTTCTTCTCGGCCATCTCAGGCCTCCTCCGCCCAGACGTGGCGCATCGCCGACTCGGGCTCGGGGTCGGGGGCCTCCCAGGCCTCCTCGACGTTGCGGTCGACCTCCTCCTTCGTCTCCGCGCGGAGCCGCTCGATCTCGTCGTCGCCGCTGAGGACCCCATGGTCCTTCAGGTACTCCCCGAAGAGGATCAGGGGGTCCTTCTTCTTCCACTCCTCGACCTCTTCGCGCGTCCGGTAGGTCCGGTCGTCGTCGTCGGAGGTGTGGGGATGGTAGCGGTAGGTCTTGGCCTCGATCAGGGTGGGGCCGCCGCCGGCGCGGGCCTTGTCGACCGCCGCGCTCATGGCCTCGTAGCAGGCGAGGGCGTCGTTCCCGTCCACCACCACGCCCTCGAAGCCGTAGGCCTCGGCGCGTACCGCCACGTCTTTGACCGCCATCTGCTTGGAGAGCGGCACCGAGATCGCGTACTGGTTGTTCTCGCAGACGAAGACGACGGGCAGGCGGTGGATCCCCGCGAAGTTCAGCGCCTCGTGCCAGTCCCCCTCGCTGGTGGCGCCGTCGCCGAACCACGAGGCGACCACGGAGTCCTCGCCCCGGTACTTCATCGCGTAGGCGATCCCCGAGGCGTGGGGGATTTGCGTGGCGATGGGGGAGGAGCCGGTGATGATCCCGAGCCGCCTCGATCCCCAGTGGGCCGGCATCTGACGCCCGCCCGAGGACGGGTCGTCAGCCTTCCCGAAGACGCCGAGGAAGACGTCCTTCGGGGTCATCCCCGCGACGAGGCAGATGCCGAGGTCGCGGTAGTAGGGCACGAAGATGTCCTTCCCCTTGACCATGGGCCAGGCGGTCCCGATCTGGACGGCCTCGTGCCCCGAGACGGGGACGACGAACGGCGCCTTGCCCTGACGGTTGAGCCTGAACTGCGCCTCGTCGCACAGGCGGGCCATGATCATCGTCCGGTACATGGCCTGCAGGTCGTCTGCGGAGAGGCCGAGCTCGGAATGGCGGTCTTCCTGGGTCTTCGTCGCCACGCGGAACAACCTCCTTGCGGTTACCCG
>DASUTW010000063.1:0-2677 GCA_036374395.1 Actinomycetota bacterium | reverse complement strand
GCTGTTCCCCTGCTGGGCGACGTACTCCGCGGCCATCAGCCACTCCTCGACCGTCGCCGACAGGCCGCGCTTCAGGACGATCGGCTTGCCCGTCTGTCCCACCTCCTGGAGCAGCGGGAAGTGATGCATGTTCCGGGCGCCAACCTGGAGGCCGTCGGCCACCTCCGCAACCCTCTCCACGTCGCGGGCCTCGAGCACCTCGGTGACCACGGGGAGCCCGGTTGCCTCGCGGCAAACACCGAGGATCTCCAGGCCCCGCTCACGCAGCCCCTGGAAGGCGTAGGGGGACGTCCTCGGCTTGTACGCCCCACCGCGGAGGAGATGGGCGCCGGCCCGCCGGGCCATCTCAGCCGACGCCAGCGCCTGCTCCTCGGACTCCACCGCGCAGGGACCCGCGATGACGGTCACCGACTGCCTCCCGATCGGCACCCCGCCGATCCGAACCGTGGAGGGTTCAGGGTGGAGCTCCCGCGCCACCATCTTGTACGGGCGGCCCACCCTGACGACGCGGTCCACCCCCGGAAGGGACTCGAGCGGCAGCTCGAGGAACCCCGTCGTGTCGCCGACCAGCCCGATGATCGTCCAGAAGCGGCCGCGCGACACGAAGGCCTCGCCGCCCGACTCCTGGACCTTCTGCACGACGCCCTCGACCTCGGCGTCGCTCGCTCCCATCTTCATCACGACGACCATGGCGCTCCTCCGTGAGAGGGCCCGGGAAACACGGAACCCCGGGCCGCTGCCCGGGGTCCTGGTTGCCGGTCGCTCCGCAGGTCAGTCCGAGCAGCGCCCTCCGCCGCTCCGATACCACGCGAAGCCGTGCCGACCGTTCCTCATGTCGCTGCCATTGTGGAGAGAGTGCGCGGATCGCACAACCCCGGAGGGGTCAGCCCTCCTTGATGTACGGCTTCCCGTCGGCCGCCGGGGGCCTGGCTCTCCCCACGAGCCCCGCCACGACGAGGATCGTGGCGATGTAGGGGGCCATCAGGAGGAACTCGGAGGGGAGCCCGACCTCCAGGATCGCCAGTCGCGTCTGGAGGGAGTCGGCGAACCCGAACACCAGCGCCGCGCCGAACGCGCCCCACGGCGACCAGCGCCCGAAGATCATCGCGGCCAGGGCGATGAACCCCCGGCCCGCCGTCATCCCCTCGTCAAAGCGTCCCACGGAGCCGAGCGTGAAGAAGGCGCCGCCCAGGCCCGCCATCATCCCGCCCAGGATCACGCTTCGGTAGCGCTCGAACAGCACGCGGATCCCCACCGTGTCGGCCGCCAGCGGGTGCTCGCCGACAGCCCGCACCCTCAGGCCCCACCTCGTGCGGAACAGCCCGATGTGCACCAGGAACAGCAGCCCGAACATCAGGTACACGAAGACGTTGTTCCGGAACAGGACCGGCCCGGCCACGGGGATCTCCGAGAGCAGGGGGATCTCGAACACCTGGAACCGTCCCGGGTTGTTCAGGGCCTGGTTCTCCTGGAGGATGCTGGCCGAGAGGAACGACGTGATCCCCAGCGCGAAGATGTTGATGACGGTCCCCGCGACGATCTGGTCCACGCGGTAGCGGATCGAGAGGACGGCCAGCACCCAGCCCAGGAGCCCCCCGACGAGGACGCCCGAGATCAGTCCCACCCAGAGGCTCCCCGAGACGCTTCCCAGGAAGGCCCCGGTGAACGCCGCCGCCAGGAAGATCCCCTCGATCCCGATGTTGATGACGCCGGCCCGCTCGCACATGACGCCCGACAGCGCCCCGAGGGTGATGGGGACCGAGCGGAGCAGCGTGGAGTTGAGCATCGCGGTGAGGTTCAGGGTGGCGCCGCGGGCCGCGTACACCAGGAGCGAGAAGATGAAGACCCCGAGGACGATCCCCAGGATCACGTACGTCCGAGCGCCGAAGCCGCGCACGAGCTGGACGGCCCCCAGGAAGGCCATCAGGGCCGAGAGCGCGTACAGGGTGGCCCGGACCGGGAGGGAGAGGTCCGGGGCGTTCGCCCCCAGGAAGAAGGAGGCGGTCTCTCCCCCGGGGGCCCTGGGACCGAAGAACCCCGCCGTGAACGCCGCCATCAGGAGGAACAGGACCCCCAGCACGCGAGCTCTTCGGACGGAGACCCGACCCGAGACGGTGGCGGCCGTCGCGCTCATCCGCTCCACCCCTTCGTGAAGACCTCGGCCCCCACCTCACGGCCCACGCTGATCCGGTAGATCGCCCGGACGAGCGCGGGCGCCGCGATGAAGACGATGATCAGGGCCTGGATCACCACGATGATGTCCACCGGCGTGCGGGTGGCGGCCTGCATCGAGACCGCGCCGGCCTGGAGCATCCCGAACAGCAGTGAGGCCGCGACGACGCCGAGCGGATGCGCCTTGCCCAGCAGCGCCAGGGCGATGGCCGTGAACCCGATGCCGCTGGCGAAGCCGGGCGTCAGGAACTTCTGGAGCCCGAGCACCTGCGATGCGCCCCCGAGCCCGGCCAGGGACCCGGCCAGGCTCATCGCCAGGACGTAGGTCAGCCCCACGCTCATCCCCGCGTACCGGGCCGCGTTAGGGTTCGAGCCGACGGCTCGGAACTCGAAGCCCTTGGTGGTCCGGAAGAGCAGCCACCAGACGCCCCAGGCCGCCAGCAGGGCCAGGATGATGCCGAAGTGGACGCGGAGGAAGGAGCCCGTGATGCCCGGCAGCTCCGAT
>DASUTW010000062.1:0-4166 GCA_036374395.1 Actinomycetota bacterium | reverse complement strand
CCCCCCGCCGCTGAAGGTTCCGCTGAGGCTCAGACGAACCGGTCCGGGAACCAGCGCTGGCAGAACCTGAGCAGCTGATCCCCCAGCTCCTGATCCGGATCCACCGTGAAGTCGTTGAAGTAGTACCCGAGCGACTCCTGGTAGCCCTCGGTGAAGTACCCGCAGTACCCCGTCGTGCGCTTGTTCGTCTGCTTCACGTTGGCCTCGATCACCGCGCCGCTGATCTCGGTGCCGTCGCCATCGACCAGCAAGACGTCGGTGAAGGTGAACTTCTCGACCTTCGCCGATGCGGCGCCGCCCAGGACGGGTACCAGGACGAGAGCCAGGACGAGCACGGGCAGTGTGCGTCGAGCCAAGGATGTCATGGCGACCTCCTCATCTCGGGGACGCGGCTCAACCTATCGCAGGTCGCTCGAAACTTCAGGCTCCGCCGGAGCAGACTCGTCGCGCTCGATGCCCGGGCGCAGCGCTCCGACGTACACCCCAGCCAGCACCAGGAGCCCACCGAGCACGAGCCCCCAGCCGATCGGCTCGTCGTCCAGCCAGGCCGAGAGCGCCACCGCGAAGAACGGGATGATGACGAACTCGTACGCGGCCCTCGACGCCCGCCAGTAGCGGAGCACGACGAGGTAGAGGAAGAAGACGACGATCGATCCGATCGGCACGACGTACGCGATCGACCACCACGTCGCCGCGCGCTGTGGCAGCTCGATCGCCTCGCCCGCGATCAGCGACCCCAGGATGAGGAGCACGGCGCCGGTGGCCATCCCCACCGCGTTCATCGTCACCGGGTGGACGCGGGGCATCCACCGCACGAGCACCGCCGCCTGAGCGAAGCAGAGGGCCGCCCCCACCGAAGCGAGCACCGACGGCAGGTGCACCTCCTGCACGGAGGCGCCCGACATCACCGCCACCCCCGCCAGCGCGACCAGGGAGCCCACCACGCCCGACGCCCGGAGCCGCTCCTGGCGCCACGCGACGGCCACGAGCAGCGTGGCGAGGGGGACGAGCGAGAGCAGGGTCTGGCCGAACCCCGCGTGGAGCTCCAGGAGCGCGTAGTAGGCGAGCGAGAACGAGCCGGCGAAATTGAGCGTCCCGTAGAGCATGGCCCACCACAGCGCCCTACCTCGAGGGAAGGCGAGCCGCATCGCGGCCATGACGCCGAGGCCCAGCAGGCCGGCCAGCGCGAACCGCAGGCCCGCCCCCCACAGCGGCTCCAGCTCGCGGTTGCTGAAGCGCACGGCCACGGCGTTGCCTCCGGCCAGCACCGAGCCGGCGATGAAGGAGGCGAGCGCGATGCGTTCCTCTCGTGGGGACATCGAGAGCCATCCTACGCGGTGCGTTATCTCGCGCACCCGATAGCATGGAAGCCCGACGCACGATCATCCGGAGGTGACCCCAATGCTTCGTCGCGCGCTCGCACTCGCGTTCACCGCCCTGCTCGTCGCGGCCCCCGCGGCGGCCCAGCCCTTCCCCGACGTGATCCCGCTCGTCGACGGCTCCCAGCCCGAGGGGATCGCGACCGGGCGAGGAACGACCTTCTACGTGGGATCGATCCCGACCGGATCCGTCTACCGGGGCGATCTCCGCACCGGCGAGATCGAGCTGCTCGTGGACCGGGACGACCGAGCCGCGATTGGGATGGCCGTCGACCACCGCAGCAGGCTGTTCGTGGCCGGTGGGCCGACCGGCGTCGCCTTCGTCTACGACGCCCGCACGGGAGCCGAGATCGCGACCTACGACCTCGCGGACGGCGAGACGTTCATCAACGACGTGGTCGTCACGCGCGAGGCGGCCTGGCTCACGGACTCGTTCAACCCGTTCCTGTACCGGATCCCCATCGGCCCCGGCGGCCGCCTGGCCGCGGGCGCCGAGCAGGTGCCGCTGGGCGGCGACTACCAGCACCTCCCGGGCTTCAACCTCAACGGGATCGAGGCCACGCCGGACGGCCGGTGGCTGATCGCGGTGCACGCCGCGATCGGCGACCTCTACCGGATCGACCCCGCCACGGGCGAGGCCACGATCATCGACCTCGGGGGCGACGCCGTTCCGAACGGCGATGGGATCCTGCTCGACGGGAAGCGCCTCTACGTCGTGCAGAACTTCTTCAACCAGATCGCGGTGGTCGACCTCGCGCCCGACCTCGCGAGCGGCGAGATCGTGGACGTCATCACGGACTCGAGGTTCGACATCCCGACGACGATCGCGGAGCACGGCCACTCGCTGTATGCGGTCAACGCGCGCTTCTCGACGCCGCCGACCCCCGAGACCGAGTACGACGTGGTGAGGGTGGAGAAGGTCTGAGCCCGGCCTGCCTCACGAACAGGTTCGTCCGCGAGATCCGGCGTTTCCTCGACGCTGCCCTCCCGAGAGAGGATGATGGAGGTCATGGGAGGCACCGCGTCGAAGGCTGAGGCGGCCGGCGACCACCAGGCGACCCGGTCCGCGGGCCGCCCGACGGGGGCGGTCATGGGACGCTTCACCCTGCGCTTCCAGGACCCCTACCTCGAGGCAGCGTACCGCGCCGCCCACTACCGGCAGAACATCGTCAACATAAGGGTGGCGCACGTCCTCGGGGCCCTACTCATGGTGGCGTGGGGGTTCGCGGTCCACGGGCACCTGCCGTTCTGGGACCGCCCCTTCGATCTCGCCATCAGGTACGGCGTGTTGATCCCGATCCTCCTGATCGGGTTCGTGCTGACGTTCATGCGGTGGTACCCGCGCTTCTGGGAGTGGGAGCTGCTGGGGACGCTCGGTCTCATCATGCCGCTCTGGGTCTACTACGTCTCGAAGCTCCTCGTGATGCCGCCCGACTTCGGGTACGTGGGGCTCCTGCTGATGGCGATGTTCGTCTACACGCTGATCCGGCCTCGGTTCCCGCTCGTCCTCGTGATAGCCGCGCTCCCGATCCTGTTGTACGTCCCGTACGCGGTCGTCGCGGTCCAGGTGTCGGGCGTGAAGACGGTCATCGCCATCTTCTACCTCGTGTCGTTCGGGGGCCTGGGTGTGGTCGCCGCGCGACGGAGCGAGCAGAACATCCGCCTCCTGTTCCTCCGGGAGCGGCAGCTCGATCGCGAGCGCGAGCGCTCGGACTCGCTGCTGCTGAACATCCTCCCCAAGGTCATCGTGGCCAGGCTGAAGCGGGAGCCGGAAGGGGGCAGGCTCGCCGAGGGCTTCGACGAGGTGAGCGTCCTGTTCGCGGACGCCGTGGCGTTCACCGAGCAGGCCGCGAAGACGTCGCCGGAGGATCTGGTCGAGGCGCTCGACGAGCTGTTCCGGAGGTTCGACGAGCTGTCCGACGCGTACGGTCTGGAGAAGATCAAGACCGTGGGGGACGCGTACATGGCGGTGGCCGGCGCGCCGGTCCCGAACCCGGACCACGCCGAGGCGGCGGCTGAGATGGCGCTCGGGATCCTCGAGGAGTCCTCGCGCGTCCGGTGGCCCTCGGGCGACCCGATCGTGATGCGCGTCGGCGTGGCCACCGGCCCGGCCGTGGCCGGGGTGATCGGGCAGCGGAAGTTCGCCTACGACCTCTGGGGCGACACGGTGAACCTGGCCAGCCGCCTCGAGGAGCACGGCGAGCCAGGCTGCATCCTGATCTCCGAGGAGCTGGCGGAGCGGCTGGGGGATCGCTACCGATTGGGGCCGCCCAAGGTGATGGATCTCAAGGGGAAGGGTCCCACGCCGGTCCGGTTCCTGATGGGACGGGTGGATGCGAAGGTCCCCTCGCCCGCGGACGCGTGACGCGGCCGGAGGCGCCGTCGGTCGTCGGGCTCCCAAAGGTGCTCCTTCGCTCGGAGGGGCTGACCGTGCTCGCGCTCGCGATTTTGCTCTACGCGAAGGTGGGTCGCTCCTGGTGGCTGTTCGCCATCCTGCTGCTCGCCCCCGATCTCGGGATGCTGGGCTACGTCCGCGGGACCCGGGTGGGCGCCGTCGCGTACAACGCCTTCCACACCTACGTCGCGGCCGGGACCCTCGCCCTGGTGGGGGTGATCGCCGAGCACGAGCTGACGATCGCCCTGGCCCTGATCTGGTTCGCGCACATCGGGTTCGACCGCGCGCTCGGGTACGGGCTGAAGTACCCGGAGGGGTTCGGAAGCACGCACCTGGGCCGCATCGGCCGCCGCGGATAGGATGGGTGCCGTGCTCGAACGACGTCTCTCGCG
>DASUTW010000061.1:0-6807 GCA_036374395.1 Actinomycetota bacterium | reverse complement strand
CGGGCGCGGGGAGCTCGAAGCCCTGGAGCTGCTCCAGGACCCGCAGCATCCCCTCCCGCCCGTGCAGCTGGGTCCCGGGCTGAATGTGCTGCCACCGGAGGAGGAACCGCATCAGCGCCGCGGGGTCCACCGGCTCGATCTCGGCTCGCAGGCGCCGTATCGTCCGGCGGTGGATCCGTGAGAGCAGGCGCCGCTCGCACCACTCGAGCTCGGGCGCCCCCGTGAAGCGGCCGCGCAGGACGATCCCGGACGCTTCGAGGCCCAGCAGGGCGCGATCGACGTCGGGCTCGGGCAGCCCGATCCGCTCGGACAACGCCGCGGCCGTCACCGGCCCCGCCACCAGCATCCACCCGTGCACGACGTCCCGGACGGCCTCGTCGTGGGACGGCGACTCGTCGCCCACCAGGGGCAGGTCGTCCTCCAAGCGGAGATCTGGGATCGCGGCCCGCACCTTGGCCAGCCGCTCCGCCGCGAGCCACGCGCTGCGTCCGTTCCAGTGAGCCACGGTCGCCCGTCCGGCCGCGCGGAGCTCCTCGGCCATCTCGACCCACCCCGCCTCCAGCGGCAGCACCCCCAGCGAGAGCAGGAGGTCGTGCAGCTCGTCGGCGTCGCGCACCTCGGGCATGGCCTCCTCGCGCACGGCCGCCACCGCCTCGGCGTCGAGCGCGCCGAGCCCGTCCTGGAGGTCGGGGTCCACGCGGCGAAGGGAGACGGCCCTCGCCCTCCGCTCCTCGAGCGGCGCGTCGTCCAGGAAGGCGAACGGCCCCGCGTTCAGCACCTCGTGCGAGAAGACCGAGGGCGCCGGCGTCTCCGCCACCACGAACCGGATCTCGCCTCCACCGATCCGCTCCACGATCTCGGCCAGTCCGTCGAGGTCCATCGCCTCGTGCAGGCAGTCCTTCACGGTCTCGTTCACGATCGGATGGTCGGGCGGGTCGATATCGCCCATCCGATTGTCCTGGCACATCACCTGCTCGGGGAAGACCGCCGACAGCAGGTCCTCGGCCCGCATCCGCTGGATCGGGACCGGCACCTTGCGGCCGCCGCTGTGGCGCAGGAGGGCCAGCGCCCGCGTCGCGTTCCAGCGCCACCGGTTGGCGAACATGGGGGAGGGGAGCATCGCCTGGATCAGCGTGTTCCGAAGGGTCGGAGGCTTGAGGTACCCGGCCACGCTGTCCAGCGGGAAGCTGTGCTGCTCCCCGAGCGAGAGCAGGATCGCGTCGTCGGTGGCGGCCGCCTGCAGCTCGAAGTCGAACTGTACGCAGAACTTCTTGCGGAGCGAGAGCCCCCAGGCTCGGTTGATGCGCGCTCCGAACGGCGCGTGGATGATCAGCTGCATCCCGCCCGACTCGTCGAAGAACCGCTCGGCCACGACGGTGTCCTTCGTGGGGATCGCGCCGAGCAGCGCCAGCCCCTCAGAGAGGTGCTCCACGATCTGCTCGGCGCCCTCCTCGGGAATCCCGGTCTCCTCGACCAGCCATCGGGCCGCCGCCTCCGGGTCCTCCAGGCGTGAGGCCACCTCGGCGCGCAGGTCCGAGACCGCGGTCGAGAGCTCCTCGGTCCTCCCCGGAGCCTCGCCGATCCAGAACGGGATCGTGGGGGGGAGCCCGTGGGCGTTCTCCACCCGGACCTTCCCCGCCTCCACCCGGCGGATCCGCCACGAGGTGTTGCCGAGGAGGAAGATGTCGCCGGCCATCGACTCGATGGCGAAGTCCTCGTTCACGGTGCCCACGAAGGTGCCGGCCGGCTCCTCGACCACGTCGTAGTCGCCGATGTCGGGGATCGCGCCGCCGGACGTGATGGCCGCCAGCCGGGCCCCGCGGCGGCCCTTGAGCACGCTGTTGACCCGGTCGCGGTGGAGGTGCGCCGAGCGTCGGCCGTGCCGGCCGGCGACGCCCTCGGACAGCATCTCGACCACCTCGTCGAAGTCCTCGCGCGAGAGGTCCCGGTAGTGGAACGCCCGGCGGGCGAGGGCGAAGAGCTCGTCCTCCCCCACATCCTCGGCGGCGGCGATCGCCACGATCTGCTGGGCGAGGACGTCGAGCGGCTCGCGGGGGAAGATCACGCGGTCGAGCTCACCGGCCCGCGCGGCGCGGATCGCCGCCGCCGTCTGGAGCAGCTCGTCGCGGGTCATGGGGAAGATGGCGCCCTTCGGGGTGCCGCCCAGGAAGTGGCCCGACCGCCCGATCCGCTGGAGCAGGGTGGCGATCGAGCGCGGGGCGCCGACGTGGCAGACGAGGTCCACGTGCCCGATGTCGATCCCGAGCTCGAGCGAGGCGGTGGCCACGACCACGCGCAGCGACCCCTCCTTCAGCCCCCGCTCCGCCCGCAGGCGGATCTCGCGCGAGAGCGAGCCGTGGTGGGGCGCGACGTGCTCCTCGCCGAGCCGCTCCTCCAGGGCGTGCGTGACGCGCTCCGCGAGGCGCCGCGTGTCCACGAAGACGAGCGTCGTGCGGTGCTGCTTCGAAAGCTCCGCGATCCGGTCGTACATCTCGGCCCGGAGCTCGTGTGTCGCGATGGGACCGAGCGGCGCGTCGGAGATCTCCACGGAGAGGTCCCACTCGCGGCGGTGGCCGGCGTCCACGATCTCGCAGTCGGGAGAACCGTCGTCGCGCAGGCGCCCGTTCCCGACGAGGAGCCGCCCGACCTCCTCGATCGGCTTCTGGGTGGCCGAAAGCCCGATCCGCTGGAGGGGCTGCTCGGCCAGCCGATCCAACCGCTCCAGCGAGAGCGCCAGGTGGGCGCCGCGCTTGTCGCCGGCCACGGCGTGGATCTCGTCCACGATCACGGTGCGGGCCGACCGCAGGAACCCGCGGGAGCGCTCGGCCGTGAGCATGATGAAGAGCGACTCCGGGGTGGTGACCAGGATGTGCGGGGGCTTCCTGATCATCGCCTGCCGCTCAGACTGGGGCGTGTCGCCCGACCGCACGAGGACCCGGATCTCGGGAAGCTCGAGCCCTCGCTCGGCGGCCCGCTCCCGGATCGCCTCCAGTGGGTCCCGGAGGTTCCTCTGGATGTCGTTGCCCAGCGCCTTCAGCGGCGAGACGTAGACGACGGAGGTCTCGTCCTCGAGCGTCCCCGCCTCGGCCCGCCGCACGAGCTCGTCGATCGCCCAGAGGAAGGCGGCGAGCGTCTTCCCCGAGCCGGTCGGCGCAGCGACCAAAGTGTCGCGGCCTGCGGCGATGCGTCGCCAGCCCTCGGCCTGCATGGCGGTGGGCTCGCCCAGGGTCTCGGCGAACCAGCCTTCGACCAGCGGATGGAAGCGGGGGGAGTCGCTCACGCGGACAACCTACCACCCGGGACCGACGCGGAAGCCCTCAGTCGGTCGTCAGGATCTCGAGCACCGTCTGGTGCAGCATCCCGTTCGTGGAGAGCACCGAGCTTCGGTCGCTCACCGGCTCCCCCTGGAACGTGGTCATCCGCCCGCCCGCCTCCTCGACGAGCACCTTGAGGGCCCCCCAGTCCCAGATCCGCAGCTCGGGCTCGAGCGCGACCTCGACCGAGCCGCGGGCCACGAGGCAGTGCCCCCAGAAGTCCGTGAAGCCCACGGAGCGGTACGCGGCTCGGTCGAGGTCGCGCAGCGCCGCCTCGTACGGGCCCTCCAGCCAGGCCTCGGTCGCGTAGTGGCAGACGGCGGCGGGGTCCAGGGACCCGACGTCCGACGCCCTGATCAGGGTTCCGTTGAGCGTCGCCCCCTGCCCTCGGACCGCCTCGTACCGCTCGCCGAGGGCGGGCGCCCCCACGACCCCGAGCACCGGCTCGCCCCCCTCGAACAGCGCGAGCAGGGTCCCCCAGACCTGGATCCCCGCCGCGAAGTTCTTCGTGCCGTCGATCGGGTCCACGACCCACACCCGGGGCCCGTCCCGGATCGAGCCCCCGCGCTCCTCGCCCAGCACCGCGTCCGACGGGAACCGCTTCCCGATCTGCTCCCGGACCATCTCCTCGATCTCGAGATCCGCCTGGGTGACGGGCGTGGCGTCGTCCTTCACGCGAACCTCGGGGCCGCGGCGGAAGAGCGGCATCGCGATCGACGCGGCGCGGTCGATCAGCTCGTTGGCGAGGCCCAGCTCGGCGTCGAGCACCCCGGCATCATAGCGGGAGGGCCTTCCCCCCTCACGGCCTCGCGTGCTAGGGTAGGACCTTCGCAGGACCCCCATCCCGCCCACACTCGTATGGGGAGACCCGCGGACAGGTCACGGGCACGGCGACGGGAGGGATGGGAGATGCTTCGGATCGGATCCAGCAGGATGCACGGGCTCCAGCGCGCCTGGGTCGCGCTGGCCACGGCGGTGGTCGTGACCGGTGTCGTGGCCGGCGGGACGGCGATGGGCGCCCCTCCGGGATCCACGAAGCTCGTCATCACCGCGGTCACGGACCAGGGGACCGGCCTCCCGGTGCCCATCGCCGGCCAGCCCTTCTCGGTCGCCGTCGAGCTGCGCGACCAGTCGGACAACCTCGTGACGACCTCGAAGAAGATCGACGTCACGCTCAGCGTGAGCGAGGGGATGCTTCAGGGGACCACCACGGGAACGATCCTCAAGGATCAGAGCGGCACGACGATCTCCGGCGTGATCTATCCGGACACCGCGAACGTCACGCTCTTCGCCTCCGCCAAGCAGATCGAGACGGGCTCGTGGTTCCTCAGCGTCCAGAAGAACGCGGTGGCGTTCGGGACCTCGCCGGCCGCCTTCACCGTCTCCACCTGCGGCCCGGGCGATCCCAGCCCGGCCAACCCCAAGTGCATCGTCGCGGAGTTCCACAACGGGGCTCCCTCCGGCTACGCGGCGCACGGCTCGTGCCTCGGGTATCCGGGCGTTCAGGAGGGGACCTGCCCGAGCGCGGAGACCGCGGCGGACGTCTCGCTGATCTCGCTGATCTCGGACCTGAGTGGTCTCTACACGAAGACCGACCCGCTCAAGGTCTCGTGGTTCTGCGATGAGTCGGCCTGCCCCAGGGGTACCGGCGGCCCGACCTCGGGCAACCCGTTCACCACGCTGTTCGTCGAGGTGAACGGCTCGTTCGTGGCCTCGCCGGCCTGTCCCTCGAAGGGGACGATCGGGCCCGATCAGAAGTTCTGCACCGACTACGTGCAGAGCTCGGGCCTGCCGGGGGGAGACCTCCTCCTGGTCATCCTCTTCGACGGGGATCCGCGCTGGATGTGAGCCCCGCGCGGATCGGGGGCATGAACGCGACGCCCAGGCGCCCCTTGAGCTCTCGGGCCTCTCGGTCGAACCCGGCCGCCTCTGGGTCGCCGAGAGCTCGGGCCGCCTGGGCCAGCGCGGCCAGGGCGAAGGCCACCTCGTCCTCTGCTCCCTGAGCCCGACCGATCTCGACCGCTTCCTCGAGCGCGGCCCGAGCCTCCTCGGGGCGGCCGCCCACCAGCAGGGCGTACCCTCGCACCCGGTGGAGGATGGGGAGGAGGGGCTCCCCCTCGATCGTCGCCGCGCGGGAGATCGATGCGGTGGCGAGCTCCAGCGCGCCGGACCAGTCGCCGGCCAGCAGACGGGCCTCCGCGATGGCCGCGTCGGTCTCCAGGGCCTCGTTCCTCGCCCCGAGCTCGGTGAAGGCCGCCCGGGCGCTCTCCAGCAGGCGGAGGGCGTCGTCGCGGCGCCCCGCCTTCGCGGCGGCCCTCCCCAGCTCCCTCGTGGCGAAGGCCACGCCCTCCCGGTCTCCCACGGCGCGCGACATCCGAAGGGCCTCCTGCAGGTGCCGCTCCGCCTCGTCGACCTGCCCCCGCCGCACCAGCAGGTCCCCCCGGTTGAACGCGGCGATGATCACGCCCTGTGAGTGCCCGATCCGCGAGAAGCTCTCCTCCGCGCGCCGCAGCAGCTCCAAGGCTTCGTCCCAGCGGGCCTCCAGGACGGCCCGGACCCCGAGGTTGTTCAGCAGGTTGGCCTGCATGGAGCGGTCGCCGAGCTCCTCGAAGAGGCCGAGCGCCACCCGCCCGTAGGTGTCCCCGGCCGTCCCGCCGGACGACCACTCGACCATGTCCAGGACCCGGTAGGCCTCGCCCAGCGCCGCCTTGTCGCCCGCCCGCTCGGCCTCCTCGACCGCCCGCTGGGCCCATCGCGCGGCCTCGCGGAACCGCCCCTGCCGGAACCGGCAGAGCGCGTAGAGCGATGAGAGCTTGGCCACCGTGGCCGCGGTCTCCTCGGCCGGGAGGCCCTCAAGCGAGCGGAGGGCCCTGGTCACCCACCCCATGGCCCGCGGGAACTGCCCCAGCCAGTGGAGGGTCTCCGCCTCCCTCAGCATCAGCTGGGCATCCCGGACCGCTCCCCCGTCGCCTCGCCGCCGTGCCTCCCGGTAGGCCCGGGCCGCATCCTCGTACAGCCCCGAGCGGCTCTTCACGTCGCCCAGAGCCTCCAGCACCTCGCCGATGCGCCGAGCGGGGATCCCCCCGGCCCGGCGAGCGGCGTCCAGCGCCCGCTGATAGAGGTCGGCCGCCTCGACGTTCGCGTACATCGACCGGGCCTGGTCCCCGGCCACGGTCGAGTAGCGCCACGCCTCCGGGTACCTCCCCGCGTTGAAGAAGTGGAGCGACAGGAGCTCGGCCTGCTCCTCGGGCTGGTCGCCCGTCCCCCGCTCGATGCTCTCCGCGGCCGACGCATGGAGCGAGCGCCGGACGCGGTAGGGCAGGCCCTCGTAGGCGGCCTCGCGGATGAGGGCGTGCCGGAACCGGAGCGTGCCGTTCTCCCGCTCGACGAACTCGTCCAGCCGCTCCCAGGCCTCGGGACCCGCGGGATCGGCCGAGAGCTCCTCGGCCAGGCTGGCCTCGAACCCCAGTCCCAGGACCGAGGCCCGCCGCAG
>DASUTW010000060.1:0-40627 GCA_036374395.1 Actinomycetota bacterium | reverse complement strand
GGTGGCGGAGTGGAGCTGGCCGGTGAGGGTTCCGCCGCGGAAGCAGGCCGTCCGCATCCCGAAGTACCGCCCGTACTCCTGGACCAGCACGTCGGCGGCGACCTTGGACGCGCCGAACAGGCTGTGGAGGGAGCGGTCGATCGACATGTCCTCGGAGATGCCGTCGACGTAGGGGTGGTCCTCTTCGATCTCGTACCGCTTCTCCAGCTCCTGCAGCGGCAGTCGGTTGGGCGCGTCCCCGTAGACCTTGTTGGTCGAGGTGAAGATGAACACCGCCTCGGGAGCGTGGAGCCTGGTGGCCTCGAGCACGTTCAGCGTCCCCACCGCGTTGATGTCGAAGTCCGTGAACGGCTCCCGGGCGGCCCAGTCGTGGGACGGCTGGGCGGCGGCGTGGATCACCAGCTCGATGGAGGAACCGTGACGGGCGAAGAGATCGAGCACCCCGTCGCGGTCGCGGACGTCGAGGTCGTGGTGGCGGTAGGAGTCCCCGAGCTGCTGCCGGAGGCGGTCGACGTTCCACGCCGTCGACGCCTCGTCCCCGAAGAACGTGGCCCGCATGTCGTTGTCGACCCCCACGACGTCGAGCCCCAGGTCGCCGAAGTACAGGCACGCCTCGGAGCCGACCAGCCCCCCCGACCCCGTCACCATCACAACGCTCACATCCGCAAACCTCGTCCCGGGGGTCCCTCGTGGTCACACCTGGTTCGGCGTTGGTCCGGCCGGTTCCTCAAATCCTGGCTATTCTAGCCTCGTGGTGAAGCCTCCTCCGGCGTGCGGCTCCCTGGGCTCCGAGACGTGAGCGGCCACGAACTGACGATGCCGTCGGCCGAATGGCTCCCCCTGCTGCGACAGCTGACCGGATCGAGTGAGTCGTGGGGGATCTGGAAGAATACGGACCGGGCGCTGGCCGGGAGTGGCGATGTTGACTCGGCGGCTCCGACTCGGGACCATGCCGAGCTCGCCACCCTCTTTTACGACTGGGCCGAAGGACAAGGCCTCCAGTGGGTGATCGAGTGCGTGCATGCCGAGGGTGTCCTTGCGCTGATCGCGGTGAGCGAGTCGACGTGGGCGCAGCTCGACGTCGCCGCCGAATCATCGTTCAGGGGGACTCGCCTGTTCACGGCGGAGGATCTGGTACCGCTCATGGTGATGGACCAGCGCGGGTTCAGACGGATCCGTGAGGGGGCGGAAGGTCTCCTGCTGTTCCTCTACAAGGGGATCAGATGGGGTGGTCGTCGGATGGGGCAGGGGCTGGAGAAGTACGGGGTCCTGCAGAAGATGGCAGGGGACTGGGAAGGGACGGAGGAGGCGATCACGCGACTCGGGCTGCCCAGGGCACCGATGGTCAGGGCGATCCGAGCAGCCGCTCGGGGCCGATGGGAACGGTTCCCCCTCATCCACGCGGAGGCCGTCATGATGATGAGGGGTCTGGCCCACCCACGGTTCCTCCTCTCGCGGGCCGCGTCGAGGGGCTGGGGCATGCGGCAGTGCGACGTGCTGAAGGCCATCGGCGCGGCGCACCGGATCTCGGTCCCCACCTGGCTGGAGGATGTGAGGGCCAACCACACCGTGACAGCCTTGCCGGCCTCACGACGGTCATGAAGCGCGGCGACGTCGAGCGGTCTCGATGAGGTGGAGGAGATCGGTCAAGCGGGGGGCGGTACGGGTGGGCCGCCTGTTCGAGCGCCCCCATCGGCGGGTCGTCCTCGTCTACCATTCGATCCACCCGTCCTCCTGGGACTTCTCCTCGCCCCCCGAGCTCTTCGAATCGCACCTCGAGTGGCTGCGGGACGAATGCGAGGTGGTTCCCCTGCGGGACCTGATCGCCTCTCGCTCCGGTGAGCCGCCCGCCAAACCCCTCGTCGCGCTCACGTTCGACGATGGGTACGAGGACAACCATGCGCATGCGATGCCCCTGCTGGCCCGGCACGGGCTCCCAGCCACGTTCTTCGTGACCGCCGGCCTGATCGATGGAGACCGCGACGTGAGAGAGCGGTTCGGGACGATCGTTCGTCGAGACCCCGGCGACCTTCGCTTCATGAGCTGGTCACAGCTGCGAGAGATGACGTCCGCGGGCATGGAGATCGGGAACCACACCTACTCGCACCGGAACCTCGCTCGCCTTGCTCCCGCCGAGGTCGACGAGGAGGTGGGTCGGGCTCGATCGTTGCTCTCGGAGCACCTCGGAACAGACGTCGATCTCTTCGCCTATCCGTTCGGCAGGCCGAGGGTCCACTTCACGCCGAGCGTGGAGAGGATCGTGGAACAGCATGGCCATGCGATCGGCCTGGCGGCGATGTACCGACAGGTTCGGGCCTCGGACCCCCTGCTGCGGATCCCCCGATTCTTCGTCGACGGGGATGATGTCGAGAGGCTGCGGGACAAGGTTCTGGGAGCGTACGACGTGGTGGGATGGTGGCAGGAGCACACACCCCTCTGGATGGTCCGGTTGGTTTCTCCCGAGCTGGGCCGGAGATCCCCAGCGGGCGCGTAGCGCGCCCTCGTGAGGAGCCGGTCACCCCCGAGTGGCATCCTCGTACGCCTCGGTGAGGATCTCGGCGGCGTCGTTCCAGCGATACTCCCGCTCGATGAGGCGACGGGCCTTCGTTCCCATCAGTCGGAGCTGCTCGCCGGACGTCTGCGTGACGGTCTTCAGCGCTCGAGCGAGCGCCTCCACCTCCGCCTGCACGACCCATCCGGCCTCGCTCGCTCGGATCAGACCGTCCGGATCGCTCGCCGGGGTGGCGACGACGGCGGTCCTCGTCGCCATGGCCTCGAGGACGGTGAACGGGGCTGCTTCCCAACGGGACGGCGCCACGAAGACGTCCATCGCCGCGAAGTAGGCCCACTTCTCTCGTCCCGACACCGCGGGCGCGAAGACCACGCCGCCGTTCACCCCGAGTCCGGATGCCAGGCGCTCCAACCTCATCCGACCCCCGCGCCAGTCGGGTCCGACGAGGAGCAGGACCTCGTTCGAGGGATCGGCGATCCTCGCCCAGCCCCGCAGCAGCAGATCCAGCCCCTTCGGCCCGGTGTCGAGACGACCGAGATAGCCGAGGACCCGCTTGCCCTGGAGCTGTGGGAATCGCTCGATGACGGGACCCGGATCGACGTCATCCGGGACCGCGCTGGCGTCGATGCAATTGTGGGCCACGACGACCGGAGGTCCGAGATTCTGTCGGCGGAGCTCCTCAGCCTCGGCTTGGCTCACGGCATGGATGAGGCTCGCTCTTCGGAGATACCGACGCTCGAGCAGCGTAGAGAAGAGCTGCTTCCTGAGGCGTCGGCGATGTCGCTGCGCGGTAGTGAGGAGACCTCCGTGAGGCGAGACACAATAAGGGATTTCGGATCGCCTCAGTCTGTCTGCCAGCCACAGTGCCTCCGGGATGTGGACCGAATGGAAGTGAACGATGTGGGGGTGGCGCCCCACCATGTCGTCCCACATCCCGTCCGGGAGTCGGAAGGGATTCCGGGGTCGTGCTCGCCCCTCCTTGTCGAAGGGCCGCAAGCTCGGGAGCCGCCTCGGAGCGAAGGTTCCCACCGTGACGCCCGGAACGGGGATCGGAGGGAGGTCGCTGATGGACAAGACGGACACGTCATGCCCGAGTTCCGCCTGGGCCTTGCTCAGGAAGAAGACGGTCTTGTCCACCCCGTTGGAGCTCTCCGGGTTGCTCCGGCCGAGGAGGAAATGCGCTATCCGCATCCCAACGCGCCTCGCTTCACCCGTCCCTGGTGGCCCTCGTCCCCACCACGGACCGATAGGCGTCCTCCAGGCGCCCCCGACCTGATTGAGGACTGTAGGCTCGTTGCCACAGCCCGAAGGCTGCCCGGCCCATCCGCTCGGACTCGGCATCGCTCAGGAGACGGCTCACACCCTCTGCCCATGCGTGGGGATCTCCCACGGGGAGGAGGAGCCCGGTCTCACCGTCGGACACGACCTCAGGCAGGCCTCCCGAGCGACTGGCGAGGGCAGGGACGCCCGCCGCGTAGGCTTCCAGCACCACTCTCCCCGCGCCCTCGTGGGAGAGCGAGGGAACCAAGATGGCCCTGGCCGACCCCAACAGAGCTCGCGCCTTCTCAGGCGGGACCGTCGAGCGGAACTCGACGTTCGAGGGCGCCCGCTCGCGGAGAGCCGAGGCCTCTGGCCCCTCCCCGACGACGAGGAGTCTGGCCTCAACGACACGCCATGCCTCGATGAGCGTAGCGACCCCCTTCTCGGGTGACAGGCGTCCCAGATAGAGGAAGTAGTCGCCCGGTCCCTGCCTGACCTCGCCACCCCACACGAAATGGGGCTTCACGATGATGCGATCCCCTCGGAGCCCTCCCTCGACGTTCTTCCTCCGGACGAACTCGCTGATCGCCAGGTAGAGATCGACACCATCGAAGGTCCGAAGTCGTCGGTGCAGGACGAGAGAGGAAGCGAGCGCGAAGCTGGCTGGCACCGAGCCTTGATAGCACCCGTGGAGAACCCCGGGCCAGGGGGTCCGCCCGAGGCAATCCTCGCAGACCCGTCCGTCTCGGAGGAAGACGCCGGGGAGACAGTGGAGCCGGTAGTTGTGCAGCGTCATGACCAGCGGGGCGCGTCCCGTGACCGTCCTCAGCACGGAGGGCGAGAGCGAGGGGAAGAGGTTGTGGACGTGGACGACGTCGGGGCGGAACCGGGCCACGCGCGTGCGGACCTCCGCAGCCGCGGCACGCCCCCACACCACTCGAGCACCCGCTTGCAGAAGCCTGATGCCGGAAGGGGTGCCGACGCTTGGGTCCCAGACCTCGACGTCGTGACCACTCTCCGAGAGGAGCCTCGCCTCATCCTCCACGACACGATTCTCCCCGGAGGCGGGCCCGGATCGATACCGGGAGTGCAGGATCAAGATCCGCATCATCCCTCCCTGGAAGGGAGGGTTCCATCAGAGCGGCCTCCGTACACAAGCTCGTAGAGACTGTCGACCGTGGACCTCGCTTCTGGATCTTCGAACCAGCGCATCGGTCGTCCTCGGACAGCACCGGCCCGCTGCTCCCTGGCGTAGCCTCCTGCCGCCAGCTTCTGAACGCCATGGGTCAACGCCGCGACACGCTGAGCGGCGCGCCACATCCAGGGTCTGGATGGGAGCCGATGCTCCCGGCGGACGGTGGCCTTCTCGGTGAGTCGATCGGGCCGATCCTGGCGACTCTCCTGCCCAGGGTGTCGGCGGACCGCGGCCAGCGGCCGGGGGAGATACCGGAAACGAGCCCCCGACTCCGCCGCCCTCAGCCAGAGGTCCCAATCAAGCAGGAGGCTGAGGTCCTCGCGCCAACGGAGGCGCGAGACAAGGTCGCGGCGCAGGAAGACCGTGCCAACCGCGAGATAGGTACCCCACCACCTGAGCGTCCACAGCGAGAACGGATGCTCGGTCATGAGTCGGAGCAACCGTGCCGACCCGTCGAGCAGGGCCACATCTCCGTATATGACGTCGGCATCCTCGTCGTCGAAGGCACGCGACGCATCGGCCAGCGACAGGGGGAGGAAGAAGTCATCGGAGTTCAGCCAGCCGATCCACTCACCCGAGGACAGGGCAAGGGCTCGGTTCAGCGTCCGCGACTGTCCCTGATTCTCGGTCTGGCGCTCCAGGACGACCCGATCTCGCCATCGCTCAAGGATCTCACCGCTCTCGTCGGTGGACGCGTCATCGACCACGACGTGCTCGACAGCCCATCCGCCGGGGACAAAGCCCGCAGCTTGCGCCACACTCTTCAGGGCATCCTCGATACACCACGCGTAATTGAAGGACGGGGTCAGGATCGAGAGCCTACGCATCGCCGTGGATGACGGGATAGACGTCGGTCGCCGCTCGTTCGTCGGGTGGGCCGACGACGTGCGCTCGGAGTCCCTTCAGGAAGTATCGCCACCAGATGATGGCTCCCACGACGAAAGCGAAGGCCATCCCCCAGGCAGCTCCTACCGCGCCGGCCAGCACCGCTCCCCCGAGGCCGGCCACCAACGAGATCGGCGCGACGAGGAGTCTCGCCCGGAAGCTCAGCTTCGCCGCCGCCAGCGATCGTAGTCCGATCCCCGCCCCCAAGAGGATGCCCGAGAAGGCGACGACGAGCGTGAGGGGGATGATCACGGAGTGCCCCGCATGCCAGTTCTCCCGAATGAGGGCAACGCCGATCCGATCCGGGAGCAGCCACATCGCTGTGCCGAAGGCTAGTGCGAACGAGGCGAGGGTGATCGATAGCCTTCGACAGACACGCAGGAGTTTCTCCTTCGCCGAGACGAGCGCCCTGACTCCCTCCGGAACCGCGACGATGCCGACCCCCAGGAAGAGGACGTTCAGGGGCCCCAGCAGGAGTGTCCCTGCTCGCAGCGCGCCGACGTCCGCGAGTCCCGCAAGGATTCCCAGTCCGAACACGGTGATCTGGCTCACGAGCGTCGTGACGGTGAACTCGCCGAGAAACCTGGGGGCCAGATCCCGTTGATCGCGAAGCCAGTCCAGGCTCCGGTTCGGGGTGGGAACCACTCCGGCTTGGAGGATCCCGATGACTCCGGCGAGTGTGCCGGCCCCGCCCCACGCCAGGACGAGCGATCCGACCGACCAGGAATCGGCGACGGCCAGGAGGGCCACACCAGCCGCGAGAGCAAGTACCCAGGCCGCGTCGTTCGTGAAGGCGGAGCGGCCTCGTCGGGCGGCGAAGAAGGTGAACCGCCACGTGTCCTGGAGCATCAGACCGGGGAGGGCGACACCAACAGCTACGAGGCCGCTCCCGAGAGCGCCCCCGGCGATGATGCCGGCGACGAGGCACGCCACGCCACCGAGCGCTCCGACGGCGAGTGCCGTGCCGGTGGCCCATGTGGCGCCATGTCTCCATCTGTCAGCGGATACGGCCGAGTACCTGATCACGAAGGGCTCGCTGTTGATCGCTCTGGTCACCCCCAGCCCGATCAGGAAGACGGCGAAGACTACGGCGAAGGCACCGAACTCCGATTGAGAGAGGCCTCGAGCTGCGAGGAAGCCGATCACGAAGTTGGTCAGGCTCGACAGCGCCTGGTCCGCCACTCCCCAGCCGAATCGCCCGCCGATCGATCGTGCGGAGCGTGTCAGTTTCCTCACGCCAGAAAAGAACGGTTTCATCCGCGGGTACGGACGTCTGCCCGTGCGCGATCAGGACGATGTCGCGGCAGCCGGAGCGCTCGCTTGCCGAGGGCGGGGACGTGGAGCAGGGCCAGGAAGCCGAAGCCGATCCCCGGCAGAGCCATCCCTTCTGAGATCGGGGAGGCCATGAGGAAGAACGCGAGGATCGAGAGGGCGATGACGTTAGGCCGGCCGAACGCCTGACTTCTGGAAAGTGTGAAGACGAGGGCCACAATTGTGGCCGCGGTTGCCACGAAACCAACGACTCCGATCCCCAGCAGGACCTCCACCCATGTGCTGTGAGCCGAGCCGGCCCACTGGAACCCGGGCGACGCCAGGAGGACAAGCCGGCTCGATCCGTAGCCGAACCCCAGTGCCCATTCCTGGACCGATTCCAGCTGGCCGATGGCGAACTCCCAGAGCGGGATCCGACCGCTCAGGCTCGCGATCGATTCAGCCGTCTCTCCTCGTGTCAGGTAGCCGGTGAGCTGAAGGGAGGTGGCCAGGACGAACAGAAGCCCTCCGATGAGGTAGTAGGCGACCCCTAGGTACCGAGCGATGGGTTTGTCCCGACCCTTGAACCAGAGGCCCACGCCTATGCCGATCACGATGCCGGCCAGGACGCTCCGGGTCTGTGCGAGGTAGATCACCACGCCGAACAGGAGCAGTCGTGGCCAGTAGGTGTAGCCGGGGAAGCGCAACCAGGACCGTCCGCCGAGGATGAGGATGAGCAGGGCGGCCCCCGTGTAGGTCGCCGTGACTCCGGGGTGCATGCCCAGCCACGTGAACCGATCGCCGAGGTTCTCCGCGGTGGCCAGACCGATGACCGCCAGGATCGACACGACCTGGACAAAAAGCCGAAGCATCCTGGCGAAGATCTCCTCCCCGGCGTCTGGATCGCTCGCCCAGATCCGGACCACGAGGAGCGCCAGCAGCGCCAGCACGACCAGCTGCAGTGCCCGGACGACCGTATAGATGGGGATGAGCGACCAGGCCGCGGACGCCACGGCGACCAGCGGGAACGCCAGCAGGAGGCCCTTGGGGACCGGTCGCGGGAACAAGCCGATGATGGTGCTCCGTGCTCGGACGACCAGAACGGTGACGAGCGCGTAGGCCGCGATCTGGATGAGGTGCTGAACATTCGCAGCACCGGCCGCGACGGCCAGCGGATCCGCATTGATGAGGCGAAGGTCGGTCACCAAGAGCAGAGCGACCCACGCCCAGGGGATCCACCCGAAGCGGTCGACGAGCGTTCCCTTGCGTCCATTGAGGTCCAGAAGGATGAGCCCGAGGACGAACAGCGGGCCGAACACAAGCGCTCGCTGTGGATGCCCGACGCTGTAGGCTCCTGCCGCCGCTGCGAGAGCGAGTCCGGAGATCACAAGGAGCGTCTCGCTCCCCGCACGCCTGAGATCAGGACTCAGCAGGTGGATCACCCCTCAGGCCGGTGGGTCCATGGATCGCCTCTGGATGGTTCGTCTCTTCCGGTACCTGTATGCCCCAGGAGGGGAACCGCTCGCGAAGGAGCTCCGCGAGCCTTTGAGCGCGAGAATCGATGTCCGGGAAAGCTGGGACTTCCACATTGCTTGACTCCCGAACAGCTTCGGCCAATCCCGCAACAGTGCTGGCCACGGATGCGGTTGGCACGCCGCGTCCCGCAATGGCGGCCGCTCCACCGCGAGCGAGGCAGACGACTGGAAGCCCCTCCGCCAGTGCCTCAGCGACAGCGAACGGTGCATCGTCGTGAAGGCTGGGGAACAGGAAGACGTCCGCCTTTCGCATCCAGGAGGTCACTTCATCTCTCGTCATCCATCCCAGGAAGTCCACTCGTTCCTCGACGTCTGAGCGTGCCGCCAGGAGCTTCAGGCGAGCCTCGTCCGGGCCTCCACCACAGAACAGCAGCCGCCACTCAGGAAGCAGACTAAGCGCTTGAATTGCGAGAGCCCCTCCCTTCCAAGGGACCAGCCGTCCGGCGAACAGCGCGACGTTGCGGCCGGGACTTCGTGAGTCGGCAGTCGGGCGTGGCGGTCGGTCCAGGACGGCGTGCGGGAAGACAACTGCCCTGTCGCGATGTCGTCGTGGAAGCCAGTTCCGGGTGTCCTCGTTCAGGACGAGGATCAGCCGCGCCTTCCTCCAGGCGAGCCGTGCAATGGGATTGAAGTATCGTGCCGTGCCCCTGGCCAGCGCGCGGAAGACCTCATACATCGTGCCACGAAAGCCCACCACGGACGTGAAGCCCCAATGCATCCTCACGCCGCCGCCGACCGGGCCGTAGATGAACGGGCGGGGGAGGAGGGCCGCCATGGACCCGATCCAGGCGTTCGCCCAGGTGAGATGCCATACCGCGTCGAACTCGGACTCCCGGACAAGTCGGCGGGCCCTGGACACCGCCGCCGCCTGCCACAGGACGTAGTAGAGCCTGGCGCCACGCATGCCCCGCTTCCAGAACCTGGCCCGCTCCGGCAGGTCCACGTACACGAACCGGAGGTTGTCCCGCTCCGGGGTCGAGGGCAGTGCGGCCTCGATCGAGGGCCGGTTGTTCTCCCGCGTGATCACCCAGGTCTCGCCGATGCGGGCCAGCATCCGGCTCCAGATCCATCCCGCGCCGGGCTCGGAGCCCTTGTCGGGCTCACAGCCGTATGCGAAGGCGAGGAACCGGGGCACGGCTACTCCACCCCCCCGGCCCCGACGGGGTCGCCCCCCGACACCGTGGCCATGTGGGCCGCCGCGTCGGCGACGAGGTCGTCCTGGCTACGGGTGGCGTCGAGGACGATCTTGGCGATCCGCTGTGGGAACCGGATCTCGTCCCATCTGTCGTTCTGGCGCGCCAGCTCCGAGGTCGGGAGCTCCTCCTTGCGCTGGGCGAGAATTTCGGGAGAGGCCCTGAGCACGAGCACCAGGTCCGGGGCCGGCAGCAGCCGTCCCAGCGCCCGGATCACCCGGGCGCCGACCCGGAGGCGGTACCGCCGCGGATCCACGGCGATGTCCCACCACCCTCGCTCCATCACCACCAGCCCTCCGCGGGCCGTGATCGGCTGCACCCGCAGCCACGTCCCCAGCAGGAAGTCCGCCCAGTAGTACACAAGCCGGAGGAGCGAGAGCACCCGGCCCTGCGGCTCCTCCGCGTGCGGCGTGGACGGGTCGCCTGGAGCCCTGCCGACCAGGCTCCCGGCCTGGGGCAGCAGCCCCGGCCTCCAGTGCAGGTGGCGAGCCGGCCTCCCCGACCGCCGGGCCGCCGCCGCGAGCCTCGAGGCTAGGGTGGACTTGCCTGAGCCGTCGGGTCCGGCCAGGACGACGTAGACGCCACTCCAGGACCTCATGGCCCACCTCCTGCCGCATCGGGCTGGGGCGCCCCCGTCCTCACCGCTCCGAGGCGCGCGGCCAGCTCGCGCCGGATGCGCCGGGCCCTCGGGGGAGCGCCCGCGGACACGCGCGCGGCGCTGAACCGCAGGTACTCGCCGAAGAGATCCTTCGCCGCCCGCGGATCGACCCCCGCCCCGGCGGAGTAGGCCTCCACGCACGCACCGACCCACCCCCGCAGGTCCAGCCCCTCGATCACGGCCCGCTTGCTGGGCCGCCTGAGCTCGGCGCTGGACTGCACGAAGAAGTGGAACAAGTCAAAGAATGGCGGCACGCCGCTCTCCGCGCTCTCCCAATCGACGAGCGCCCAGCCGTGGGGGGCTCGCAGGAGGTTCCACGGGGTGAAGTCCCCCTGCGTGACCCCCTGCGACCCTTCCGAGACCGAGGCCGCGTAGAATCTTCCCATCGCGTGGGCGACGTCGGTGGGGAGCCCCCAGGGGATGGCCCGGCTCCTCCACTCGATCGCCTCCAGCAGCAGGCTCCCCGCCTGGCCGTCCAGGACCCGCGGGGTGAACAAGGGAGGGGGGAGGAGTGGCCCGTAGGTCTCCAGGGCCCGCCGCTCGCGCTCGAGGACGTCCGACCCCACGCTGTCCCGGGCCACCTTGAGGAAGGCGAGCAGGTCGCCGTCGGCCCCCACCACCAAGGCCAGGAACCGGCCGGGGTGGTTGGCTCTGGCCACCGCCAGGGCGCCGCCCTGCGGGATCACCCCGGCGACGGGCTCCCAGACCTCGCGGGGTAGCATGTTCGAGGGCCGGAGGAGCTCCAGCGCGCCCACGGCCGCCAGGCGTCGGGCCGCCTCCCAGCCCACGCGGCTCCGGAGGGTGACCGGGTGGTAGATCATGAAGCTCCGCCTGGTGGCCGTCCCCCGTCGTCGTGGGAGGAACCACCGGGGGGCGCGAGAGGTCGGCAGGGTCGCCCACTCCCGAGTGGGATCGGGGACCCGTTCCGGCGCGCGCGTCATCCTCGCATCCTCCGGCGGTCGGCGCATCGGCAGGGGGCTACGAGGAGGCGTCGGCCTGCTGGGTCTCCCCCACGTCGCGCAGGTCGATCTCCAGGCCGCCGGGCGGCCGCCCCACCGAGAAGTACAGGAACCCCGCCGCGGCCATCTGGCGCGCGTCGAAGAGGTTCCGGCCGTCCACGACCAGGGGATCGGTCATGACGCGCCGCAGATGATGCAGGTCGAGGTCTCGGAACTCCGGCCACTGAGTGCATAGTACGAGGCAATGCGCGCCTGAGGCGGCCTCGTAGGGGTCGGCCGCGAGCTCCAGCCCCGGAACCTCCTGCTTGGCGTTCGTCATGGCCTGCGGGTCGTAGCCGACCACGGTGGCCCCCTCGTCCAGGAGGCGCTGGGCCAGCTCGAGGGCGGGAGCGAATCGCACGTCGTCGGTCCCGGGCTTGAACGACAGCCCGAGCAGAGCGACGCGCTTGTCTTCGAGGTTCCACACCCCCTCCTTGATCTTGGTCAGGGTGGCCACCAGGGCCTCGTTGTTGAGCCGGGCCACCTCCCGCAGGAGCGGGAAGTCGTACCCGAGGCTGTCGGAGAGGTGCTCGAAGGCTTGGAGGTCCTTGGGGAAGCAGAACCCGCCGTACCCCATCCCGGCGTCCAGGAACGCCCGTCCGATCCGCGGATCCGACCCCATGATGTCGGCCACGCGGGTGACGTCGGCTCCCGAGCGCTCGCACAGGCGGGCCAGCGCGTTCGCGTAGGAGATCTTCAGCGCCAGGAACGCGTTGGACGCGTGCTTGGCCAGCTCGGCCGTGGGCACGTCGGTCTCGATGTACTCGGTGCCATTGTCGATGAGGGACTTGTACAGCCGCCGCATCGCCTCGAATGCGTACACGGAGTCGGCCCCCACAAGGATCCGGTCGGGCTCCAGGGAGTCCCGGATCGCCTGCCCCTCCCGGAGGAACTCCGGGTTCGAGGCCACGCTGACCCGGGCCCCCGCGTCCCGGTTCGCCATGCGGAGCGCCCTGCGGACCCGGGTGGCCGTTCCCGCGGGAACGGTCGACTTCTGGACGAGGACCAGCCGTCCTCCGGCCGCCTGATCCGAGTGCACGGCGACCTCCCGGGCGACCCGTTCCACCGCCAGGAGGTTGGCCTCGCCGGTCGCTCGGCTAGGCGTGCCCACGCAGATGAACACGACCTCAGCGCCCCGGACCGCGTCGGCGATGGCCGTGCTGAAGGAGAGGCTCCCGCCGGCCAGGTGCCGCTGCAGGAGCTCGACCAGCCCCGGCTCGAAGAAGGGCGCGATGCCACGCCCCAGCTGGTCGACGCGCTCCTCGTCCACGTCGACCCCGACCACCTGATGGCCCATCTCGGCGTAGGTGACACACGCCACCAGACCAACGTGTCCCGTTCCGATGACTCCAATCTTCATCCTCTACTCCTTACCAGGCCCCTCGTCGTGCGATCACAGCTCCGAGCGTGCGGATCAAGATGTAGACGTCGAGGCCCAGCGACCAGTTCTCGATGTACCAGAGGTCCCGACGGAGGGCCCGCCGGGAGTCGAGGGCGCTGCGTCCCGAGATCTGCCACCAGCCCGTGATGCCTCCACGGACCTCGTGGCGCGGGGCGAAGAACTCCGCGTTGGCCTCGATCTGCTCGACCGGGAGGGGCCGAGGGCCCACCATGCTCATGTCCCCGAGGATCACGTTCAGCAGCTGGGGGAGCTCATCGAGACTGAGGCTGCGGAGCATCCGTCCCACCTTGGTGAGACGGGGATCCTCCCTCATCTTGAAGAATGGCTGGGTGAGGTCGATCTCCAGGGCCTCCTGGAGCTCGCTCACCATGGTGCGGAACTTGTACATCGTGAACACCCGGCCGTCCTTGGTGACCCGGGGCTGTCGGAACAGCACCGGGCCCCGGGAGGTGAGCCGGATCGCCAGCCCGATCAGGGCCAGGAAGGGCAGCAGCACCAGGAGGCTGAGGGAGGCGGTCACGAGATCAAACGACCGCTTCAGCGCCGCCTGGGTGGAGGTGAAGTGGACCGGCTCAAGCGCCAGGGCCACCCGGCCGTCCATCGGCTGGATCGCCAGCCGTGATCCGAGGATGTCGGGCAGCTCGGACCACACCTTCAACTCGATGCTCGCCCGCCGACAGGCTCTCGAGACGCGCAGGATCTCGTCCTCGGAGAGCCCCGTCGCCGGAAGGAGCAGGCACTCGATCTCCTTGTCGACGATGATCGACCCGAGGTCCTGGAGGGTGCCCAGCACCGGCAGCCCGTTCGAGTGGGTGTCCCCCGGGTTCATGGCGATGTACCCGACCGGTGCGATCTCCCCGGATCCGGAGAGCCCGCTGACCATCGAGCCGGCCTCGCCGTTGGGCCCGACCACCGCAGTCCGCAGGGCCGCCTCCTCCTTGGTCTTGGCCCGGCTCAGGGCCCAGCGGACCACCCCCCGCATCGGGAACAGGAAGGCCAGGGCGATCAGCCAGGTGTACAGGAGGAATGATCTCGAGACCGCGCCGCTCCACCATGGAGTGGCGATGGCCACGACGATCACCCAGATGGCCGTGGCCCCCACCATCCGGCGGACCTCGTCCCAGGCCGGCATCCGCCACAGGCGGTACAGGCCGACGGCGGCGAACACGACGATCTGAGCGACCACGGCGACGGCCATCGGCGCCAGGATGTGCACGCTGAGCCCTTGGATCTCCGGCCGGATGCTTCCCATCACCGCGAGGGCCCCGAGCAGGGCGACGGCGTCGGCGACCACGAGGCCGAATCGGGCCCGCCGACGGAGGGGCAGCGCCGTGCCGGCCGTGCGGGCGGTGCGGCGGCGCTCGAGCCTCAGGGTAGGGCGCTGGGCAGGCGCGGAACCGGTCTCCACGCCCTTACCGGGCACGGCTTCCTGTTTGATCGATCCGTTCACATAGACTCCGAGATAGGCTCCCAGGACGGGACGGTCGCGGTCAGCTGCGCACCAGGATGTTCTCCACCGACGCCCGGTGAGCAAACCTCGCCGCGCAATTTCGGCCGGAAGGCCATGACTGCGTCTGAGATATACGGATTTCGCATCAGTCCTCCAATAGTGTGACAGCGAGACGGCCGTCCCGGCATGCCCCGTAGGGGTGATATGGGCATAGCCCTAAATAACTAGGAAGGTCGAAGTGCCTGAGGGAGCCGCTTCATCTTGAGGAGCAACAGCGAGCGGCGCCCACGTTCTCGGGCTCCTCCTGAGCCCAGAGTACGCCGCGCCGGCTCTTCTACACCCCCCCTATTCGATACGCGATTCGGGTAAAGGGGTGGGAAGCACGCGATCCTTGCCTTGCACCGGATCATCCTGATGCCGCCGGGGGCCCGACCGCGTCGTACCCGAGCCGTCGCATGGTCCCATGGAGACGATGCTCGATCAGGGCCGCTTCATCCCCGGTCATGTAGTCCTGCCACCGCTTCGTCACGGGGACGATCGGGCCCCACAGGAGGGGGTCGCCCTTCCACCGGCCCGGGTCGGGGTTGGGCTCCTCGAGGACGGCGGCCTCGAACGGCTCCCCCAGGAACTCGCACACCCGGCGGAGCTCGACCTCGGGCGAGCCGGTGAACCGCTCGTAGGAGACGAGGAGGAGGTTGTGGTGCCCCGCGGCCCAGTCGAGGGCGAGAGCGGCCGAGTGCGCGTACATCTCGCAGAAGGCATCGGGGGTAAGCGATCTGGCCCACGCGGCGTCAGGGTCGGCCTGTCCCCTCCGCCGGTAGGAGCTGTAGACGTCCACGGGGTGGCGGTGGATGTACAACAGGCGGGCCTGAGGGAAGATCCGGGAGAGCGCGGGGATGTAGGGGGTATTGGTCGGGGTCTTCTCCACGAGCCGCCGACAGCCTCGTGCCAGGCGCGCGTGGAAGAAGAAGCTGCGGAGGACGAGGTGGGCCATGTTTGTGCGGAGGGTCCAGGTCATCGGCCCGCGGCTCAGGAGGTTGACGGGGATGTTCAGCGCGCTCACCAGCCGGAGGGGGCGGATCGAGGCCAGGAAGGCGCCGTAGGCCTTCCGGTCGTCCAGCATGTACCGGAGCAGGGGCGCCGGGTAGTCGGGCCCGAACATGAAGACCCGGCGGAGGTGGGCGAAGATCTCCGTCTCCACAAGGTTCGGCTCGTGCGTGCGGAACGAGGTGTGCTTCATCAGGGTCCGGTACAGGATGCTTGTCCCGCTGCGTGCTTCCCCCACGATGAAGGCGGGACTCGACGCCTTCATCTCCCGGGAGATGCGGAGGATGCCCGTGCGCCGGGTCACGGACGGTCGTCCGCGGACCCGACCTCGGAGCGCCAGGCGGTCCGGGCCCAGTCGATGGTGCGGGTGAGGCCGTCCCGGAGTGGGACCGTCGGCTCCCAGCCGAGGACCCGTCGGGCCAGCTCGATGTCGGGCCGCCGCATCTCCGGATCGTCCACGGGCCGGTCGACCATGACGACCTCCGAGGGGCTGCCGACGATGTCCCGGATCGTCGTGGCCAGGTCTGCGATGGCGATCTCCTCGGGGTTGCCGACGTTCATGGGGCCGGTCTGGTCGGACAGGATCAGGCGGTAGAAGCCCTCGATCAGATCGTCCACGTAGCAGAGCGAGCGGCTCTGGGTACCGGTCCCATGGACCGTGAGCGGCTCGCCGCGGAGAGCCTGCTCGATGAACGTGGGGACGGCCCGTCCGTCTCCGCGTCGCATCCGGGGGCCGTAGGTGTTGAAGATCCGGACGATCCGAATCTTCAGGTTGTGCTGTCGACGGTATGCCATGGTGGCGTCCTCGGCGAACCGCTTGGCCTCGTCGTACACGCTCCTCGGGCCGATCGGGTTGACGTTGCCCCAGTACGTCTCGGGCTGCGGGTGGACCAGGGGGTCGCCGTAGACCTCCGAGGTGGAGGCCAGGAAGAACGACGCTCCCTTCGCCCGGGCCACCTCCAGCAGTCTCAGCGTCCCGAGCGAGCCCACCCGGAGGGTGTCCAGGGGGAACTCAAGGTAGTCGACCGGCGACGCCGGGGACGCTAGGTGGAGGACCCAATCGAGGGCCTCCTCGAGGACCGGGTCGTCCTCCTCCAGCTCGGTGACGTCGCGCTGTTCGAAGCGGAACCCGTCATGCCCGAGGAGGCCCGTGAGGTTGTCCCTGTTCCCGGTGAGGAGCGAGTCGACCGCGAGGACCTCCCACCCCTCGGCCAGCAGACGCTCGCACAGGTGGGATCCGAGGAACCCCCCGCCTCCCGTCACCAACGCCCGCGGCATCGCTCCCTCTCAGCCCACGTAGACGCCCACGGCCACCAGCAGGACCCAGGCCACCCCGAGCCCGAGCAGGGGTGGATCGGACAGGATAGCGTCCTCCGGCGCCGCCCCGTGCCCCTTGTCGAGCAGGAGGCCGTACCGGAAGATGCCTAGCGCGAAGGGGATGATGGAGAGTCCCGACCACGCCGTCCCGCCCGTCTCCCCCTCGAACGACCATAGGGCGTACGCGGCGATCGTGATGGTGGCCGCGCTGTACTGGATGAACCGGAGGTAGGTCTCCGAGTACTCGTCGAAGCTCGGCCGGTGCTTCCCCCGATCGTCGCCCAGCCGGACGTACTCGGCGGTGCGCTTCCCCGCGGCCAGGAACAGCGAGGCGAACGAGGCCACGAGGAGGAACCACTCGGAGAGCGGGACGCCGGTGGCCACCCCGCCGGCCACGGCGCGAAGGAGGAAGCCTCCGGCGATGGCCGCGATGTCGAGCAAGACGATGTCGCGCAGCCAGTAGGTGTAGGCCAGGGTGAGGGCCACGTAGCCGCCCGTGACGGCCACGAGTGGCAGCCCGCCGCCGGCGAAGGCCACGGCCAGGCCGCCGGTGAGGAGGATTAAGGCCACCACGGCGGCCAGGCGGGAGGAGATGGTCTCGGCGGCGATGGGCCGGCGGCGCTTGACGGGGTGGGTCCTGTCGGCAGGGGCGTCGACGATGTCGTTGATGATGTAGGTCCCGCCAGCCACCAGGCAGAAGGCCAGGAAGGCGAGGGTCGTCGAGGCGAGGGCCGCGGGCTCGAAGAGGACGCGCCCGGTGGCCGGGGCGCCGAACACGAGGAGGTTCTTGATCCACTGCCGCGGGCGTACCGTGACCAACAGGTCGCGGACGACGGACCCGGCCGACGCGCGGCTCGGCTCGTCGGCACGGGCGGAGTCCACGGTCTCCGTCTCCCTCCTCACTGCGCTCAGGATAGCGAGTCTTCCGCCCCTCTCGGTGCCCCGGCTATCCTGTGCTCCGGATGCTTCGCGACGATCCCCGCGTGGGACCATCGGTCGGTGACGCCTTTCCGCGGCTCCCCGCCCGACTGACCCGGTGGCTACGAGGCGCGCTCATCCTGACCAGCGCCGGGGTCGTGGCGTCATGGCTGTTCCTGGCCGTGGTGCACCTGGGGGATCGGTACCAGGTCCGGCACCGCCAGGGCGTCTGGATCGCCCTGGCCCAGCATCTCGACGCGGAGGGCCTGTACCCGCAGATCTTCGACGGGGCTCACTATGGGGGGGTCCGGTACATGCCTGGTCCGTTCGTCCTCCACGGGCTGGTGGCGCGGGTCACCGGCGAGTACCTGACCTCGGGCAAGCTGGTGGCGCTCCTGGCCACGGCCGCGCTCCTGGTCCTCCTCTACGTCACCTTGGTCCGGCTCGGCTCCCCCCGTCCCGTCGCTTTCGGTCTCACCGCCGCGGTGGTGGCCGGGGGCGCCGGGCTGCTTGGTGGCACGAGCGTGGGCGGCGACGTCCTGCCGGTCCTCTTCCAGCTCGCCGCGGTGGCGTTGGTCCTGCGGACTCGGAGCGACGCCCGGGCGGTGGGGGCCGGGGCGCTGTGCACCCTGGCCCTTCTGTCGCGGTTCAATGCGCTGTGGGCCCCCCTCGCGCTCGCCGTGTGGCTGTGGCCCCGAGACCGCCGCAGGCTCCTGGTATTCGCGGGGTCGTTCGTGGGCCTGACTGTGGTGTCTCTGGGGCTCCTCCACGTTGCCTCGGACGGGCGGATGTACGACAACCTGGTCCGGTTCGCGGCGGGCGGGATCCTGAGCGTGGGCGACGCCGCGACCGCTCCGCTCCGGTTCCTCGACGCCGTGTTCGAGGGGGCGGTGGCCCAATGGGTCCTCCTCCCTGTGGCGGCGTTCGGGCTGCTGACCCTGCGGCGGGTGGAGCCGAGCGTCTTCGCCTGGGGCCTCCTGTTCGCCGCCGCGATCCTGCTGGTAGTGTTCGCGGACATCGGGACCGGCTCCAACCAGCTCATCGACCTCGTCGTGCTGATGGCGCTGGTCACCGGACAGCTAACGGCGGCGTTCGGAGAGCGTGGGGACGAGGTGTTCGCGTCGGTGGTGGCCGTGGCCCTCGTGTGGGTCACGTTCACGGGCGTTGCCGTTCACATGCGCGAGGACCTGAAGGAGGCCGGGAAGATCGTCCTCGGTGCCGAGTCTCCCTTCCGCCCTGACCCGCTGGCAGGGGAGCTGCCCGCCGGAGCGACCCTGCTCTCGGAGGACCCGGGCCTCCCGGCCCTCCGAGGTCAGACGCCGGTGGTGTTCGACCCGTTCATGCTCAACCGGATCGACCGGCGGGAGCCAGAACTCGTCGACGACCTGGTGGACCGGATCCGAGAGCAGGAGTTCGACGCCCTCGTGCTCGTGGAGACCCTGGAGGGGAACGACGGATGGTGGCGCGACTACCACTTCGGGACCCGTGTGGTAGCGGCGATGCGGGAGGCCTACCGCTGGGACCGGACCTTCGGCGGGTACCACCTGTACCGGCCGGCGCAGGTTACGCCGTAGCGACCCGGTCGCGGGCCCGCCGGTAGGCGGCACCGTACTCGCGGGCCACGGCATCCCAGTCGTACCGGCTGGCCAGTGCTCGGGCCGCCTCGGCGCGGGCCGCGGCGCCCGACGCCGCCTCGCGGAGGACGTCCACAAGGCGCCCGTCGTCCGCGACCCAGCCCGCTCCCGACGCGGCCACCGGGACCAAGCCCTCCACGGCCGGGCTGACTACGGCTGGGGTCCCGAGCGACAGGGCTTCCAGCAGGGCCATCGGCAGGCCCTCCCACCGGGACAGGAGGGCGAAGACTGTGGCCCCTGCCAGGGCCTGGCTCAGAGCGTCCCCGTACCTGACTCCGACGAGGTGGACGCGGTCTCTCAGGTCCGGATGGCGGATCGCGGCCTCCAGGCGCTCCACGTCCCGGAACCGAGGACCGACCAGGGCCAGGTGCCATCCCGGAGCGTCGGCGATCCCTTCGACCAGGACGTCCAGCCCCTTCCGGTGGACGTCGAGGCGCCCCACGAACAGGGCCAAAGGCGCGTGGGGCGAGATGCCCAATTCCTCTCGGAAGGCCGCAGGGTCCACCCCCTCCGGGGGCGGGGCCACCCCGTTGGGGATGACCACGGCGGGGCCGCGAGCCCCCCGAGCCCGGAGCTGGGCCACCTCGACTTCGGTGAGGCCCACGAGGAGCGCGGCCCGGCGGAGGAGGGTCCGCTCGAAGGCGAGCCCGTAGACCGTCTTGCGGAACCGGCTCCGTCGCAGCGACACGGGATCGTAGCCGCTGTGCGGGGAGAAGACGTAGGGACGGCGGAGGGCCCGGCCGACGAGCGCGGTCCAGATGTTGAACGCCCCGTGGAGGTGGACGACGTCGATGCTCCGCTTCTCGGCCAGCGAGGCGGCGATCCGACCCACCCGCCACGCGGGGGCGTCCACCGCCACGGGGATCTCCACCACCTCGGCGGCCTCAAGGACGCGGCGCTGCGCCGCGTAGCGATCGTTCCAGCGGTGGAGCTGCCACACCTCGACCTCGTGGCCCTGCCGGCGCAGGGCCGCGGTGAGGTGCACGATCACGGTGAGGATCCCGGACCACGGTTGTTCCTCCCGCGGGACCACGTGAGCAAGCCGCATCGCCCTACAGTACGCGCAGATGCCCGATGGTGATGCTGAAGCTCGCCGAGAGCGGCTACCCTGGAGCGGCCGGATCGAGGCACCTCGTCGGTGCTCCCGAGGCCGATCCTGGCTCGAGGCAGATACGGTATGAACCGAGTGGAAGCGGCCACCATCATCCTGCCCGCCTACGACGTCGGGCCGGCGATCGGTCCGGTCCTCCGCGAGGTCGCCGTGGCGGCGTACGCCCTCCGGGCCCGGGGGATCGACCTCGACGTTCTCCTGTTCGACGACGGCGCCTGCGGGGCCACGGCCACTGAGGTGGCCGAGGAGCTGGGGATCACCCTGATCACCTTCCCGGCACCGCCGGCCGGTCCCGCGCTCGCCTACCTGGAGGGGTTCCGGCGGGTGGTCGAGGAGGGGAGGAGCGACCTGGTGGTCACCCTCGATGCCAACGGCCGGCACGATCCCAGCCAGATCCCCAACCTCGTGGACGTCCTCGTCGATCGCCGTCTCGACGTGGTGATCGGGTCGCGATGGGCCCCTGGGAGCGGTACCCCTGGGATGGCCTTCTCCCGGTGGGCGCTTGGCAAGGCGGCCAACGCGGCGTTCCGCCTGATCACGTCCACGCCTCGTGTGGCCGACGCCACCACCAGCTTTCGGGTGGCCCGCACGGACGTGGTGCGAGAGTTCCGGTTCGGGGAGATACCGGTGAACAGCTACAGCCTCCACACCGCCTTCGTGGCCACGGCCATCGCCAAGGGCTACCGGGTGGGGGAAGCCTCGATCATCTACCGGCGGCCGATCGCCGGCGGGGGCGGGCTCCGGATGAGGGACTTGGGGGAGTTCGTTTCCCATCTGGTGGCTCTCCGGACGGACGTGCTGCGGTTCCGCCGGCGCCGCCTGTCCCCCGCGGGGCGCGCTTTCCCGGTCGAACACTTCGCCGCGGAGGAGGACCTCGAATGCCTGGCGGCCAGCAAGCACTTCTTCGACTGGGTGCTGGACGACTTTGGCCCGTACCTTCGGGGCCGGGTCCTGGAGGTGGGGGCCGGCGCCGGGACGATCACTCGGAAGCTGGTGGAGCGATTTCCGGACATGTCGATCGTGGCCCTGGAGCCCGCCGAGAACATGTTCGCCCAGCTCGAGCCGTACGCCGCCCTTACCCGGCGGGTGGAGGCCCGCAGGGAGACCCTGGTTGACTACGGGCGCCGGGCCTTCGAATCCTTCGACGCGGCGCTGTACGTCAACGTTCTTGAGCACATCGAGGAGGACGAGAAGGAGGTGCGGATGGCCGCCGAGGCCCTCCGGCCGGGCGGCGCGCTGCTGGTGTTCGGGCCGGCCCTGGAGCGCCTGTACAGCCTCCTCGACCACAAGGCCGGGCACTACCGCCGCTACTCGTTGGGGCGGCTCCGGCGGCTCGCCGACGCCGCCGGCCTGCGGGTGGTGTCGCTCTACTACTTCGACGTGGTCGGGGTCCTCCCGTACCTCGTGGTCTACAGGTGGCTCCACCGGACCAGCATCGGGAGCTCCACCGTGTGGGGGTACGACCGGCTGATGGTGCCCCTGAGCCGGTGGATCCAGCGTTTCCTCCGGCACCCGCCCCTGGGGAAGAACGTGGTGATGGTGGCGGTGAAGGAGCGCTGACGCCGTGGTGGCCTCGAGGACGCCGGACGTGTCCGTGGTGATCCCCACCCGCGACCGCGGCGACGTCCTGAGACTTACCCTGGCGAGCGCCCTGCGGCAGCTGGACGTGGAGGTCGAGGTCATCGTGGTCGACGATGGGTCCGCTTCCGCGCCATCGGTTCCGGGCCTGGACGACCCGCGGGTGCGGCTCCTCCGAGAAGAGCGCTCCATGGGAGTGAGCGCCGCCCGGAATCGGGGCATCAACGAGGCCCGCGGCGCTTGGGTCGCCTTCCTCGACGACGACGACCTCTGGGCGCCCGACAAGCTGGTCCGGCAGCTCCAGGCCGCCAGGGTCTCGGGGCGGGCGTGGGTGTACGGGGGGGACGTCAACGTGGACGCGGACCTGCGGGTCCTGACGGGCAGCCTGCCCCCCGATCCGGAGGAGGTGGTGGCCGCCCTCCCGAGATACAACCCCGTGCCCACGGGGGCGTCGAACGTGGTGGTCAGCATGGAGGCGCTCGTCCACGTCGGGGCATTCGACACCACGCTCAAGCGCACGGAAGACTGGGACATGTGGATCCGTCTGGCGCGGGTGGGGCCGCCGGCGTGGGTGCCCCGGCCGCTGGTCGCATACAGGTTCCATCCCTCGAACGTGCCGCTGGAGACTGCGTCGATCGTCCGCGAGCCCGACCTGCTGGCCGAGCGATACGGGATCCCCGTCGACCGAGCTGCCATGCAGCGCCGGGCGGCCTGGGCGTGGCTCCGGGCGGGCCGGCGGGGCAGGGCGGCGGGGCACTACGCCATGGCCGTCTCGATGGGCGACCTCCGGTCGGTGGGCCGGGCGGCCGTGGCCCTGCTCCACCCCGCCGCGGGCTCCGACAGGGTGTTCCGGCTGATCCGTAGTCGTCCGGAGGATGAGGAGTGGCGGCGGGAGGCCCAGCGGTGGCTGGACGACCTGGCCCGGGAGGCCCTTCAGCGGGGCCGGGGATGAGACTCCCTACGTCAATCAGCGATGCGGCGCGCCGGCTGGCCCGGGCCGCGCTGAGGATCCGGGGGGTCAGAGCCCTGTCCCGCCGGATCGCGGGGCTCCGGGGTCGTAGCCTGGTGCTCCTCTACCATCGGCTGACGGAAGGGGAGATCTCCGGGCCGCAGGTGATCCCCTCGATCCCGGCGGAGCTGTTCCGCCGGCAGGTGGAGGCTCTGGCCGAGGTCGGGCGGGTGGTGCCCCTCGCCGACCTGCTGGCCGGCGCCGACCGGGGGACGCCCAGGTTCGCGCTGACCTTCGACGATGATTACCCGTCGCACGTCGTGTCTGCCCTGCCGATCCTCCGCGAGCTCGGACTGCCGGCCACGTTCTTCCTCAGCGGGCGATCGCTCCACGGGGCCGGCCCCTACTGGTTCGAAGCCCTGGAGCGGTGGGTGCGGGAGCGAGGGGTCTCCGAGGTGGCCGTCCGTCTGGAGGTGCCCGCCGACCTGGAGGCGGTGATCCTTGCCTGCGAGGCGGACGAGCGCCTCCGGCGGGTCGCCGAGGAGGAGGGACGGGACGAGGTCCGCCACCTGCAGCCAGGCGACATCGCTGCCCTCGCCGACGCGGGGATGACGATCGGGTTCCACACCGTCGACCACGCGGTGCTGCCCCGGCTTCCCGACCAGGACCTCGAGGAGGCCGTCCGGGCTGGCCGGGGGGAGCTGGCCGAGGTGGTCGGCCGCCCCCTGGACCTGTTCGCCTACCCGCACGGGAAGGCAGACGGGCGGGTCGCGAGGAAGGTCCGGGAGGCCGGGTACGCGGCTGCATGGACGGGCCGGCCGCGGCCGATGCATCCGAGGGAGGATCGCCACCTGCTGGGGCGGTGGGAGCCCGGCCGCCTGCCGCCCGACGAGCTCCTGGTGCGTCTGAGCATCAGGTTGAGCCGGGCCGACCGGATCCGGTGACCGGCCCCGAGGTCAGCGCGATCATCCCCACCCGGGACCGGGCCGGGCCCCTGTCGCTGGCGCTGCGGAGCGTGCTGGGTCAGCGGGCGGTCGATCTGGAGGCGATCGTGGTCGACGACGCCTCCACCGACGGCACCCACGACCTCCTCGGAGGCATCGCGGACCCGCGGGTCCGGGCGGTTCGGAACGAGGCCCCCGCCGGGGTGAGCGCGGCGCGCAACCGCGGGATCGAGATGGCTCGGGGGGCTTGGGTGGCGTTCCTCGACGACGACGACCTGTGGGCCCCAGAGAAGCTCCGCCATCAGCTCGACGCGGCGGCGGCGACCGGCAGGCGGTGGGTCTACGGTGGCGAGGTGATCGTGGACGAGCGCCTCCGCGTGGTCGACGGGACCCCGCCTCCTCCGCCCGAGGAGGTGGTGGCGGCTCTCGCGCGGCACGACGCCGTTCCTGGGGGGACGTCGAGCGTCCTGGTGGCCGCGGATCTGCTCCGGCGGGTGGGGGGATTCGACCCCGACCTAACCACCAGCGAGGACTGGGACCTGTGGATCCGTCTCGCCCGGGCCGGCCCGCCGGCCTGCGTTCCGGAGCCGCTGGTGGCGGTGTCCGTCCGCCGCGGGAGATCGAGTGCCATGCCCCGGATGCTGGAGGAGCTCGACGTGGTGGCACGCCGCCACGGCATCGCGGTGGACCTGGTGCGCCACTACCGGTGGGCCGCGTGGGAGGCGCTTCGGGATCGGCGACGCGCCCGGGCGGCCCGATACTTCTGGGCGGCCGCCCTCCGGGGGGACCCGGGCTCGATCGTCCGGGCCGTCGTGGCCCTGGCGTGGCCTGGCGTCGCGGAGCGGCGGGCCCGGGCGAGGGGGGGCTCCCCGTCGTGGACGGCGGGGGCGGAGGAGTGGGTCCGTCCGCTGGCGAGTGGCAGAGGCAGCGGGCCGTGAAGGTGCGCCGCCAGGAAGGGGTGCCGGAGGCCGCGCCGGAGGGCCGTGGAGCCCGGCTGGGGCTGCTGCTGGTGGCCGTCGTCTTCGTGGCCGTGTCGATCCCCGTGGTGCTCCGGGGGGCGCCGCTGGCCGACGACTTCTCCAAGTGCATGGAGCCGCAGCGGGTGGGGCTGGCCTCCGCGCTCGGCGACTCGGTGGAGCGGCTGGGGGCGATGCGTCCCGCCCACTTCCTGGAGATCCTCGTCACCACCGGCGTGTGCCAGACGATCCCGTTCGGGGTGGCCATCGCCGTCCCTCTGGCGCTCACCCTCGCCGTGGCTCTGCTGCTGCGGGGCCTCCTCCGGGACCTGGGGACGCCTGCCCCCTGGCCGGAAGTCGGCGCGGCCGTGTGGCTGCTCCAGCCATTGGGGACCGAGGCCGCGCTGTGGCCTGCCGCCCTGCACATCCCCCTGGGACTGGCGCTGGCGCTCTGGGCCCTTCGGCTCCACCGCGCCGGCCGGCACGGGTGGGCGGCCCTCGCGGTACTCGGCGCCGGTCTCTCGGTGGAGCAGTCCCTCCTGGCCCTCCCGCTGGCTGCCTGGCTCGTGGCCGCGCGGGATCGGCGTCGGGCGGCGCTGGTCTCCACCGCCGTGCCGGTCGTGATGGTCCTCGCCGCCTTCGTCCTGTGGCCCGGGGAGGATCCGCGGCTCGGTGTGTCGCTGGGGGAGCGGGTGGCCAGCCTGTTCCGCGATCCTTCCTTCTACCTGGAGTTCCCCGCGGTGGGGTTGGGGCTCCACTCCGTACCGCTGGCGGTGGCCTGGGCCTTCCCGGTGAGCCTGGCCGTCCTGGCCGTCGGGGGGCTCCTCGGCGCCCGCGCGGGCCCGCTGATCCTCGCGGGGACCGCGACGGTCTGGAACGGTGGGTTCATCCGGCGGGCGATCCTGGCCGGTGCGGGGCTGATCGTGCTGGTCAACGTGCCGGTGGTGCTCCTGGTCCCCCGCCAGGGGTCGCCGAGGCTGTTCACCCCGACGTGGCTGGTGCTGTCGGCCCTCGTCGCGGTGATTGGGGCCCGCGTTGGCTTCCGTCGACGCGCCGCCGTGGGGGCGGTGGCCGGGGTCCTGGCGGCCGGGGCGGTGCTCTCCCTGGCCCTGAGCGTGAGCGTGCGTCTGCGCTCCGCAGACGTCGTCGAGGCCTCCTCGGCGAGGATCGCCGCCGAGACCGAGGACGGGGACGTGGTGGCCGTCTGCGGGGTCCGCCGTAGCGTGGTCGAGTGGGCGCCTCGCGGCGCGTACGCCGTCCACGACCTGATCTACGAGTGGGCGGCCCGCGATGCCCTGGAGTACCACACGGGACGTCGGGCCACGTTCCTCTTGGCCGGGGAGCTGTGGGACCGGCCGTGCCCGGGGCCCGACGAGGTGGACTTGGTCGTGTCGTTCCCGGAGCTGCTGGAGGAGGCCACGTGAGCGCGGGGCGGGCCGTGGCGGAGGATGTTTCGGTGGTGATCCCCACCCTGGGGCGCGACCTCCTCCGCGGCTGCCTCGAGTCGATCCGGTCTGGTGCGACCTGGCCGGCGGAGCTCATCGTGGTGGACCAGTCCCAGAACCCGGAGGTCGAGAGGTGGGTGGACGCCCTCACGGCCGACGGTCTGGAGGTGGTCCATCTGCGCTCCAACCAGCATGGGATCGCCGCCGCCACGAATCGGGGGCTGGAGCGGGTTCGCACGCCGTACACGGCCATCACCCACGACGACTGCCGGGCGCGGGAGGACTGGATCGGGCAGCTCGCCGCCCGGGTTCGTAACGTGGGGGACGCCATTGTGACCGGGCGCGTGGAGCCGGAGGGGGAGGGGCTCGTGCTAACGGTGATCACCCGGGCGGAGCCGGCCGTGTACAAGGAGCCGCTGATCGACGGCGACGTCCTGTTCCCAGCCAACATGGGGTTCCCGATCCGGCTCCTGGAGCGGATCGGGTACCTGGACGAGCATCCCTCCCTGAACGTGGCGGGGGAGGACAACGACTGGGCTTACCGGGCCCTCCGGGCGGGGGTGCCGATCATCTACGAGCCCGGGATCGTGGTGGGTCACCTCGCCTGGCAGGATCCCTCGCAGCGCACGGCCCTGTACCGTCGCTACGCGCGCGGGCAGGGGAGCTTCTATGGGAAGCACCTTCGCCGGGGGGACCTGTTCATCGCCCGGCGGGTCCTCCGCGACCTGGTCCGGGCTCCGTGGCTCCTCCTCCGTGGCGTGGCGACCGGCAACCGAGAGCTGTTCGCCATGGGGGTCGGGGAGGTGACCGGCCTCCTGCCGGGCCTGGTGGCGGGGTTGGGGAACCGCGGGCATCGTGTCCCGCGGGCCCCCGCGAGCTCAGGCTGACGGCGCCGGGGCCCGACGCCGGAGGTGAGTGAGGCGCTCCGAGAGCGACCGGGACCTGCTAGCGCTCTTCCCGCGAGACCTGGGGCTGCTCAAGCTCGGGGGGCGGCAGGACCCTGCCGTTCTCGGGGCGGTAGTACGGGGCCCTGTAGGCGTAGCCCGCGTAGTCGCGAGGGTCGTATCGGTTCACGGCGACCCCAACGACGTTCGCCCCGCTCAGCTCCAGCTCGCGCCGGGCCTGTTCGACCGTGGTGCCGCTGGCGCGCTTCCCGTCGGCCACGAACAGGACGCCGTCGGCGAAGGCGGCCAGTGCGGACGCATCGAACGCGCCGAGGAGTGGGGGGGTGTCGATCAGGACGAGGTCTGCCCAGCTGCCGAGCTCGATCAGCAGGCGCCGCATCTCGTCCGACGAGACGATCTCCAGCGGGCTGGATCCTCGCAGAGAGGACCCCCCGTGCAGCACCCACAGGTTGTCGACCGATGTGGTGGAGAGCGCCTCGCTCATGCCGGTCCCATCCCGCACCATGTCCACGAGGCCTCGTCCGTTCCATTGGGGGAAGTAGGTCAGGAGGCCGGGCTTTCGGAGGTCGGCGGAGACCAAGATGATGCGCTTCCCGGATCGGGCCATGGCCACGCCCAGGTTGGCCACGGTGGAGGACTTCCCCTCCTGGGGGAGGGAGCTCGTCACCACCAGTGTCCTGATCTCCCGGTCCCCCGCCATGCGGAGGAGGCGGAAGCCAAGGGCGATGTAGGCGTCGGCCAGCTCGGAGGCCGGCTCGGCCATGGTGATGGGCAAGTTGTCCTTCAGTGGCTTGCCGGAGGGGATCAACGCGAGGACCGAGCCTCCGCTGTGAACCTCCAGCTCTCGCGTCCCCCGTACCCGCGGGTCTAGCCGGTCCCGCAGGTAGGCCACCCCCACGCCGAGAGACATCCCCACCAGCAAGGCGAGGCCCCCGGTCGTCACGTGGTTCCGATTGGCGGGAGCGGTGGGGGTCGGCGCCGCACGGAGGACCTCTCCCACGTGTAGGCTCCCGGCGGAGATGTACCGGTTCAGGTCCTGTCGCAGTAGGGACACCTCCGCCAGGATCGCCGCGTACCGCTGCTGCGCGGTGGTGGCGACGGCGATGTTGGACTCCTGGTTCTCCTGGATGATGCGTCGCTGGACCGCCGCTTGTTGCCCGAGGACGGTGATCTGATCCTCGAGCGGTCGGCGGACCTCTTCAAGGTCGGCGAGAGCCTGCTCCTTCCGGAGCCCCAGGTATGCCTCGGCCCAGTTCTGCGCCGAGGCCTGGGCGCTTTCCGGCGAGAGGCCGGTGGCGGTGAACAGGAGCGTCTCCGACTCCTCGATCTGGCTGGCTGAGACGTCCCCCGGCTCGATACCGGAATCCTCCAACTCATCAAGGGCGCGTTCGGCGACGGGCCCGGAATTCGCGACCCGGGTCTCCGTCTCCATGTTCACGAACCCCGTTGTGCCTCGGGCGGACTGAGCCGGCTCCAGTTGGATGGGACGGACCACCACCTCGGCCGACGACGTATACACGGGTATCTGGCGGTATGAGTAGAAGAGGGCGGCTCCCACCGCGACGATGGTCATGGCGGCGATGATCCACTTGCGGCGCCACAGGAGGGCGAGGTAGTCCCGAAGCTCCAGGGGGGCGGTGTCCCCGCTCATGCCGTCAGGGTGCCGGGACCGAGTCGGTTCATGAGCGGATTGTCCCACAGACATACTCCCTTCACTCGGGGCTCCGACTCGGTGCCTTTAGCGGTCTCGGGTGCCCTACCCCGGGGACGCGGCGGTCACTCGTTCATAGCTCCACAGGAGCTCGTCCTGGAACGACGTACCGGCCGTCACGGGGCCGCTCGCCGGCTCAGGCGGATGCAGGAGGAAGCGATCGACGGCGGCAGCGATGCTCCGGGCGGTGGCCTCGGCTCCCCTCGCGGTTACCAGGGCCGAAGGTCTTCCGCGCCACTGCCCGACGATCTCGGCGGGTCCGCCGTGGTCCAGGCAGACGACCGGGGTACCGAGGGTGAGAGCCTCTGCGATGCAGAGCCCAGCTTCCTCGTGCACCGCCGGATGGAGGAGGGCTCCTGCCGAAGCCATGGCGCTGAGGACGTCGTCGCGGGGAAGCCAGCCCTCAAACTGGACGCGCTCCGACAGCCCCCACTTCCTGGCCGTCTGCTCCAGGCGCGACTGCTCTGGACCGTCTCCAAGGAACCGCAGCACAGCACGGGGATGCCGGAGGTGCCGGAGGGCACGAAGAGCCAAGATGGGCGCCTTCCAGGGAAGGAGGCGGCCCACGAACAAGAGGTCCGTGGTTCGCTTCTTCGGGATCGGGACGCCGTCCAGCTCGACGGCGAGAGCGTTCGACAACAGCTTCACCGTCCCCCTGCTTCGGAGTCTCCGTCCTGTCCCGGGGTTCTGGGCCAGGATCAGCGAGGCAACCCGCTGGGTCCTCCGGATAGGCGGAAGTCGGGCGATCAGAGGTCTCCCCACGACTCGGGCGGCGGCCTCCACCATCCCCCGAAGCCCGAGTTCCGGCACAAGCCGAAGGGGGGGATCCACGCCGCCCCCGATGGGCCCCCACACCAGCGGCTTCCGCACCGCGGCGACGCCGGCTCTTGTCCAGTAGCTGGCCAGGGTGACGTGGTGAACCACGTCGAATCCCACCCTCGCTTCGAGCTCGAGAGATCGGTCGGCTGCCAGCCGCTGCCACTCCTCGTACCGACGGTGGTAGCCGACGGCGTTCAAGTGGACGATCGTCTCGGCGTCGACGCCGAACGGGATCCCCTCGAGATGGATCCGCTCTGCGCGCGGATCCGACCGGAGGGCCCGCTCGAGCGCCGGGATCGACTGCGACGCCGTCAGGACCCAGACCTCGTGCTCCCTGGCCGCCGCGAGCATCGCCCGGAACCCCACCTCGGGCTCGGATCCCTTCCCCGGCTCGCAGGCTAGCGCCGACAGCAGGACCTTCATCGTCTGGGGTGGGGGGCAGGGGTCGGGTCGTCGGCGCCGCTGATCCTCCGCACCTCCCACGGCAGGTGCAGGACCACCGACCGGGACGGGCGGTTCTTCACGTCACCCTGGAGGTGGAACCGGGCCACAACCGCGTCCACCAGCGTCTCGTACGGCGAGCCGATCCACACCCCGACGGTGTACTCCCCGACGTTGAGGACGGGCGGGACCCGAAGGGTGGCCACATATTCGCCCGGCTCGCTCGGACGGTCCGGCGAGTGATCGAACCATCCCTCGCGGAACACCTCCGTCCCGAACGCGTTCGCCACCCAGACGGCGACGTCGAGGCCCGGCACCTGGGTCCGGACGGAGAACCGCAGCTCGATGTGGAACGGCTCGTCGCGCAGGAGCGTCTCGAGCGGCTCACCGGCCTCTCCCAGGACCCGCACGGAGCGGAGGACCACGGCGGCCCCGGGGTCCCCGGCCACGGTCTCCTCCGAGGCCCGCGTGACCTCCTCGGAGAGGTACGCGTCGATCACGGCCGGGGAGTCCCCCTCCTCCCGGATCTCTCCGCCGTCCAGCCAGATCGTCCGGGGGCACAGCTTGGCGATGGCCTCCAGGTTGTGGCTCACGAACACCACCGTTCGCCCCTCGCGCTCGGCCGTCTCCATCCGCCCCAGGCACTTCGCCTGGAAGGCCGCGTCCCCGACCGCCAGGACCTCGTCCACCACCATGATGTCCGGCTCCAAGTGGGCGGCCACGGAGAAGGCCAAGCGGAGATACATCCCCGAGGAGTACCGCTTCACCGGCGTGTCGATGAACCGCTCCACCCCGGCGAAGGCCACGATCTCGTCGAACCGCCGCTCGATCTCGCGCCGCCGCATCCCGAGGATGGCCCCGTTGAGGAACACGTTCTCCCGCCCGGTGAGCTCGGGGTGGAACCCGGTCCCCACCTCGAGGAGGGACGTCACCCTCCCCCTGGTCCGAGCCACGCCGGCGGTCGGCTCGGTGATGCGGCTCAGGATCTTGAGCAGGGTGCTCTTCCCCGCCCCGTTGCGGCCGATCACCCCGAGGGCCTCCCCCTCTGGCACCGCCAGGGTGACGTCCCGGAGGGCCCACACCTCGTCCCGCCTGGGACGGGACCGCATCCGCAGCAGACGCCGGGCCGACCGGCTCATCGCCTCGACCAGGGTCCCCCCCGGACGGTCCTCGCCGAGCAAGTACCGCTTGCTCAGCCCCTCGATCTCGATCGCGTGCATCTCAGATCACGTCGGCGAAGCGACGCTCCGCGTGCTGGAAGTAGAGGACGCCCGCGGCCAGCAGGACCAGGGCGGTGCCGAGCGAGAGGAAGACGACCGAGCCGGGCCACGCCGCCCCCGCCAGCGCCCAGCGGAACCCCTCGAGCACGCCGGCCACGGGGTTGAGGAAGTAGAGGACCCGCCAGGCCTCCGGCACGGCGTCGCTCGGGTACGCCACGGGGCTCACGAAGATCCACAGCTGGACCAGGAGCGTGATCCCGTGGGTCACGTCCCGGTACCGGACGTTGAGGGTGCCGAGCAGAAGGCTGACCCCGAGCACCACGACGAGCATCGCCGCCAGCCACAGGGGCAGGGTGAGGATCGCCCAGGTCGGCCGAACGTCGTAGAAGGGCATGACTACCGCCAGCACCAGCAGGGAAAGCAGGAGGTCGACCATCCCCGGGAGCGCGGAGGCCACCGGGGCCAGCAGGCGCGGGAAGTACACCTTGGTCACCAGGGGGGTGTTCGCCACGAGGATCTGGGTCGATCGGGTGAGGCTGCCGGCCACGTAGGTCCAGGCGATCAGCCCGGAGAGGGCGAAGATCGGGTACGGGATGGCGGTCTCGACCCGGGCGAACCTCGTGAACACCAGCGTGAACACCACCGTCAGCACCACCGGCTGGAAGATCGCCCACCCCGCGCCCAGGGCCGCCTGCTTGTACCGGACCTTGAGGTCTCGGAGGGCCAGGAAGTAGGCGAGCTCGCGGTACTGCCACAGCTCCCGGAGGTCCGGCAGCCGCAGGCCGCGGCTCGGCCGGTTCTCGATCCACTCCTCCCGCGTCCCCGTACCCATCACGCGTAGAGTCTAGGGGAAGGTCCGGACGACCCGGTCCGTCACGCGCGCCGCCCGAACAGGAAGTCGCGGAGCCGGGCGCCCACCACGTCGAGCGAGAACCGCTCCTCCGCCCGGCGCCGCCCGCGCTCTCCCAGCGTCCGGCGGAGGTCGGGTTCGGCCAGGACCCGCTCCAGCGCGGCGGCCAGCGCGCCGGGATCCTCCCGGGGGACGACGACGCCGGCGGCCTCCTCGCCCTCCCCGAGGGCATCGCGCACGCCGAGCGCGTCGGCCGCCACGACGGGGAGACCGCAGGCCATGGCCTCCACCGCGGCCACCGGGAACCCCTCCCGCCTCGAGGGGAGGACCGCCACGTCGGCCGCGGCCCGGTACCGCCACAGCGCCTCCCGGTCGTGGACGAACCGGTCGACCCAGCGGACGGCGTGTGGGGGGAGGCCGGCCAGCATCGCTCGGAGCGTCTCGGCGTCCTGCCCGTGTCCCACCAGCAGGAGCAGGGGGGCGTCCTCCCCGTGCGATTCGCAGACCCGGGCCCAGGCCTCCACCAGCACGTCGAGCCCCTTCTGGTCGATCGCCACCCGTCCCTGCCAGGTGACCACCGGCGCGTCCGCCGGGATGCCGAGCTCCGCCCGTCCGGCCGTCTGCGGGATCGGACGCCACCGGTCCACGTCGATCGGGTTGGGGATCCTCGCGATCCGGTCCGAGGGGAGCCCGTACCGCCGGCGGGCTCGCTCGGCCTGTGCCGCCGAGGCCACGATCAGGCCCGCGGCCCGCCGGACCGCCAGCCGCCGCAGCGGGACCTCGAGCCTCGTCGCGGGGGCCTCGCCGCCCTGGAACGTGGCGAACACGGGGAGGCGCAGCAGTCGTCCGAGCCCCACGGCCACGTCGAACCGGGGGTGCTCGTACTCCTGGCACAGGATCGCGCCGCAGCCGTCCTCGCGGAGCGCCCGCACCAGCGGGCGCAGGGGGGTGGCGAGGTAGGACCCTAGCGCTCGCAGGGACGCCGATCGGATCCCGAACCGCTCCTGCGCGCCGCGGAGCTTCTGGTGCAGGCGGGGCGAGGGGAGGACCCGCACCGCCGCCCCGGTCGGGCGGTGGGTGAAGCGAAGCGGCTCCCGGATCCGCGCGGACGCGTAGTAGAGGACCGGGCGGACCCCGGCCCGCTGGAGAGCCTCCACGTAGTTGAACACCCAGCTGCCGGTGAACTCGTCCCGGAAGGACTCGAACGTGACGCCCAGCCGGTCGTGGAAGTCTTCGAACCGATCGGGCCAGTGCAGCATCCCGACGGTCGGGCGTTTGGACGCTCCGGCGGGTCGATCGTCCCCGCGGTCTGAGCCCTGGTCGTCCGTCACGATGTGGAGCAGTATCCCAGCGAACCGCTCACAGCCCAATGCGGCTCCGGAACCAATGGAACAAGACGTCGAAGGGGAGGTCGATGGTCCCGGCGCCGGGTCGACCCTCGGGGCAGTCGGTCCCCGACACCTGCGTCGACAACGCTCGTCGGGCTGCGGACTGATCCACGAGCACCGTCGTGGTTCCCGCTCGACGGTCGTACAGGAACAGCCGAGCGCCGTACGGGTGCATCACCTCGACCTGGTAGATCTGGGTCACGACGCCCTGCGGCTCCGCCGAGACGACGCCGCTCGTGACGTCGCCGTCGACCGATTTGTCCCCGTGCCGGACCCGCAGTGCCCCCTGGAGGTCCCAGCTCGACTCGAACACGATGGCCGGGCCAACGTAGGGACAGACCCCGCCGAGGAGCACGGTGGAGCCAGGGGCGAGTCTGGGGAAAGCGGCGTCCAGATCCGCCAGGACCTCGCGCTGTTCCTCCCAGCTCTGGACCCAGAAGGAGGCCAGTCCGTTCACCACGACGATCCCCGAGAGACAGAGGGCGGCGATCCCCGCACGGAAGGCGCGATCCCGGAGCCTCGGGGACCGCAGCCGGCTCGCGATCCACCCCACCGCTCCGACGAGCACGATCGCCGCGCCGAGGGCCCCTGCGGTGGCCACCCGGTTCGCGATCCCGGTGCTCGAGAACGCGATCCTGCCGGTGGTGAGGAAGATCGAGTACCCGAGGGCGAACACCACGAGGCCCACCACGCCCATCCGGAGCCATCCTCCGCGGAACGGCAGCGCGTCGCCCTCACTTCTAGGGTCTCGAACGACGGCAAGGTAGCGGTAGATCCCGAGCCCGACCAGGATCGCGATCGCCACGCCGCCGATCCCAGCATGCGGGAGGGCCCACCCCACGGTGTGCGGGAGCCCAACGCCGTGGGTGCCGAAGTTCGTGGCGACCGAGCTCGACCCGAGCCACAGCGTGTAACGAAGGGGTGAGGATCCCACCCCCACGCCCACGGCGACGGAGGCCTTGTAGAGGCCGGCCGCGACGGCGACGGCCAGCGTGCTGCCGTGCAGCAGGGCCGTCCCTGCCGGCCCCATCCGTGCCCGGAACCCCCGGGACGGCAGTCGTCGAGCCACGACCTCCGCGAGGCCGATGTTGAGCAAGAACAGCGGTATCACCACCTCGTACCCGAACGCCGCGGTGGTGAGCGTCACCAGGGCCAGGGCCTTCCACGTCCACACGGTCCTCCGATGTTCACTCGAGGCCGCCCTGAGGTCGGCGTACAACGCCAGCAGGTAGAGAGCCATCCCCAGCAGGTAGCCAAACGAGGCGAACCAGAATCGGGCCGTAGCGTAGTTGGGCATGAGCGCGTAGACGGCCGGCACGGCCACCGCGAGGCCCCGAGGCAGGCGGAGCTCACGGAGTACCAGGGACAGGAGCACTGCTACCGCGATGAGGACGCCGAGGTTGACGAGGTGGTAGCCGAGCGGCTCGAGGCCGAACAGTCGGAACAGGAAGGCCTGGTAGACGACCTGCGTGGGCCGCATCGCCAGGTTCGGGTTCGTCGCGTACTGGTCACGGACGAGGCTCGTGAGCGATTGATCCTCGGCGGTGGATAACACCGCCAGGAATGCCCAGTCGTCCGAGTAGAAGCCGAGACGGCCGATGTAGGGGAGGGCTGAGACAACGACCAGCCCGACGAGGAAGAGCCCGTCGGAGACGATCGGGGGAAGGGGTCGAGCCGCCTCCCACCACCGCCGGCGATCTGTCTGGGAAGAAGCTAAGGCCGCGACCTCCCGCGTTCCAAGACCCTACTAAGCGCGACGTTGCGATCGTCCGCTTTCCCGTGCGGATAGGAGAGCCACCGGAGCGACCGACCCACCAGCGAAGCGCCGTGGCGAGGACTCCCGCGGCGGGGTGCCGCCCGGTGGCGTCTTGGCTCGCTCATGGTGCCTCCCAGCCCCGCCTGGATCCACGGTCCGCGCGATGCGTCTCAGTCGGCCGATCGCGGACGACGCCCACCGTCGACCACACCGCCAGGGCGGCCAGCATCGCATTCCTCGCGGTGAGCAGCCAGACGCTGACGGGTTCCATGGCGACCAACCCGTCGTAGGAGATGGGGTAGACGAGATGGGTCAGGACGGCGAGGGGCAGGAGGAACAGCGCGGCCTTCCGGACGGTATCGGACCCGACCGCCAGCGCGCCAGCGCCGACCGCCACGAGCCACACCATGAACTGGGGTGAGAGGACCGGCCCCACCGCGAGGAGCAGGGCAAGCGTGGCGAACCAGACGCCGGCGAGCCGCAGAGGCTCGTCGCGCCGCCGCCACGCCACCGCTACCGATCCCGCGAGCACCCCGACGGCGAGGACCGTGGAGGCGATGCCGAGGGCTTCGGTGCCCGGGCCCAGCGTCTCCCAGGCGCCGAAGCGCTTCTCGACGGAGACCGGAGCCCCGGCCAGGCCGGTCAGGAGCATCGCTCCACCCCATACGCTCTCGAGCTGGATCCCCCGGCCAAGGTGATAGCCCGCGACGGAGGAGAGCATCGGGTGCAGCACCACCCCGAACGGCGCCAGAAGTAGGAGGGCCGTGGCGGCCCCTGCCCCCAGGAACGGCGTCCGCCGTGGGGCGGCCGCCGCCGCAGGAAGGAACAGGAACCCCGGGAACACCTTGGCCACCGCGCCGAACGCGAGCAGGACTCCTCCCGAGGTCCAGGCGCGGGCGACGATCCGCTCGAGGGCCCAGAGCGTGGCGACGGCCGGGACCAGGTCGAGCCTGGTCCAGACGACCGGTCCGAGCGCCGCCAGACCGAGCACCCAGAGCCACGGCCCGGCTCTCGACACCTGGTGCCCCACCAGACGGAGGACGGCGATGAGTCCGAGGACGTCGACCGCGAGCATCGCCGCACCGAAGAACGCGCGGTACGGGAGTCCGGTGATGGCCTTCCCCAGCGCAGGCGCCACGATGAAGGGAAGCGACCCGGGCGGGTACTCGATCGGCTCATCCCGGTAGGGGACATCGCCCTCGATGATCCCGTCCGCCCATCCGGCGTAGATCGACACGTCGCTCCCGATGTCGTGGTCGCGGCCTCCATAGATCGAGGGATCCACGCCCACGTAGATCAGTCCGACCCGGGTCACGGCGAACACCACGAAGAGCAGCCACCACGAGCGGCGTAACATGGCGCTTCATGGTACGGGGAACCGGTCATCCTAGGTGGAGCCGATCTCCGGCCTCTACACTCGTGTGCCCATGGCGGCCGAACCCGAGCAGGTAGGGAATCGTCCCATGCCCGTGGCCGGAGGTCCCCCTGCGGAGCGGGTGCTTGCTGCGGCGCTCGTGGGGCTGACGGTCTTGGCGTTGACAGCGACCATCGTCGTGGCATGGGTGCACGCGGACGACCGTTACCGCGTCGACCATGTGGGGGGCTCTCGGATCGCGATGGCGTGGTACGTGAACGAGGGCACGCTCTATCCGCAGCTCAGCGACGACGGCTTCTACGGCGGGACCCGATGGATGCCCCTTCCGGTGCTCCTCCACGCCGGGGCGGCGCGTGTCACCGGCGAGTATCTCGTCTCCGGCAAGGTCCTCGCTTACATGACGATGGCCACCCTCATCTTGGTGACCTTCCTCGTCATCCGGAGACTCGGTTGCCCCTGGCCGTTGGCTGCGGCGCTGGCCTCGTTGTTGCTGCTCACACAGGCCGGATTCGGGCTGACGATGAGCCTCAGGGCTGATGCCCTCCCGGTGCTGCTCCAAGTGTCCTCGGTGTGGTTGGCGACGAGTCGACCACACCGCTCTGCGACGCCCGTGGCCATGATCGTGGCCGCGCTTCTCGCCGCCCTCGCGCTGGCCGCGAAGCTCAGCGCCGTCTGGGCTCCGATCGCGGTCGTGCTGTGGCTGTTTCGCCGCAATCGGCGGTCGGTGAGTTGGTTCGTGGGAGGGTATGTCGTTTGGGCGGTAGGCCTCCTCGGTCTGTTTTCGGCCCTCAGCGGGGGGCGGATGCTCTCCAACGTACTCGGGCTGGCGGGGGCGGGGCTCGCGGAAGGCGGACTGCTCCGGGCACCCTACCGGTTGGTTCTCCTGGCGATCGACCACGCGACCCCGATCTGGTTTCTGATGCCGGCCGCGGCTGTGGCGGGCTGGTATGCGTTTCGGGGGCGACGTGACGAGGAATGGCTCCTGGCGCTGCTCGCCGCCTCCGCGATCCTCGTGGTCGTCCTCGCCGACGTCGGGGCGGATTGGAACCACCTCATCGACATTGCGGTTCTCGTCCTCATCGTGGTCGGGGGTCTGGTGGGTCGGACGCTCCCCAGCCTTCCTTATGAGAGGGTCGCGGGGACGGCGGTCGTGCTCATGGTCCTGTGGGTGGGAGTGACCGGCCTCGTCACTGTGGTCCTGCCCGAGGCTCGCCACGTGGTTCGCCTCGCCGATCCCACCACGGACCCTCAGTTAGATCCGCAGCCGCTCCGCGGGCTGGCTTCCTCCGAGACGCCCATCCTCTCCGAGGATCCGTACGTGCCGGTGTCACTCGGGCAACGACCGGTGCTCCTCGACCCCTTCATGGTCGAGCGGATCGTCGAGGTGGACCGAGAGATCCAGGCGGAGCTCCTCCGACGGATCGACGCGAAGGAGTTCGAGCTGGTTGTGCTGCTCAGGCGGGTCGAGAATCGTGACATCGCCTGGTGGTGGGAGGATTTCCATCTCGGGCCGGAGATCGCCGCCGAGATCAGGGACTCGTACGACTATCAGCTCTCCAGAGGTCCGTATCACATCTATGCCCCAGCCGAAGCGAGCTGATCGACCACCAGGGAGCGGGCTCATCACCGCCGGGGCACGTAAACGTGGTAGCCGGAGGCCTGCCGCTGGATCCGGTAGCTCCCGCTGATGGCATCGGCCACGATCGTTCCGAAGTGGACGTCCGAGTACCACTCTTCGTCTTCGATCGGGCGCACCAGGACGATCCAGTCGAACTCCCTCGCCTCGATCCGCCGCGCCAGGGAATCCGCCGGTACGGAAGACGCGCGCCCGAGCCGTAGCAACGTCCAAGCGTCGAGTACGACAGGCGGCCGATCCAAAGCCACGGCGACATACGGATCCTCGGAGAGTAAGGACTCTCCGGGACGGATGACGCGACCAAGGGGCCGGGGGTCGTACCTGCTCGAGCGGATCCCTCGAACCACTTCGATCCCGGCCTCCCGCGTCGCTGGCCAGAGCTCCAGGAGGTATGACGTGCCGATGGACCACAGAAGAAGCGACCCGAGTACGAGTGCGACAGCTGGAGACACCTCGGTGGTTCTCCCGAAGAGGATCCCGATGAACAGGAGAGACAACACCGTGACGTCGAGAAGGTGGTTGTGCACGGTGCCTTCGTCGGCCAGCACAACGAGGACGACGAGGAACGCGGTGAGCAAGCTCAGGTAGAAGGGGCGACTGTCTTCCGATCCCCAGATCGCTCCACCGATGACTGCGACCGGCAGCACGGCCCAAAGGAGAGGAATACCGCCGAGCAGGTTCACCAAGCGAAGCGGGGACCCGAGGATTCCAGCTGGCCCAGTGACCCCCGCGAGGAGCGTCGTACGGAGGTTCTCGAGCATCCTTCCCTCGGTGAGGGTCTGGAGGATGAGCACCTGCGCGGAGAGCAGCAGCACGAAACTCACGACGAAGAGCAGGAGCGTCAGGCGTCTTCGTTCCGCGAGCAGCCACGCGCCGAGGGCAACCGGCGCCCAGATCGCACTGACCTTGGAAAGCACGGCGAACGAGCAGAGTGCCCCGGCCGCGATCGTGGCTGCCGGATCGCGAGGGCGAGGAGCGACGATGGCAACGGCGCCGAGCTGCATCGCCACGGCGAGGGCGTCTCCCTGCGCCGTCGTCGCCGCCAGGAGACCCGGTGCCGTCACGAGCACCCCGGCAGTGATGGCGAATGAGGCTGGTCTCGGGCACCTCAGGCGACGCATGACACGGTAGGTCAGGGTCAGGAGGACCAGGGTTGTGAGATACGCCAGGAGTTTCCCGGAAGCCAGGTACTCTCCGGTCAGCTGGGCAAGACCCTGATGCAAGAGGATGGGGATAGGCATGAATCGTGTCCCCCCGAACGACTCACCGTCATAGAGGGGCGGGTAGAAGTGTCCCGCGTCGGCCTCCCACACAAGTGCGATCCGCGTTCCCTCGACCCACCCGACGTTGAAACGATCGTCCACGTGATGGATGGCCACGAAGAGCCACGAGGCCACGAGAAGAGCAGCAAGAAGCGAGAGCCCGATGCCTATTGAGGGCAGAGGGTCCCGGATCATGGCGGCCCACCATCGCCGTGGTCCGGAAGGATCTCCCGGGTCCTCGCCGGAGGGCGGCCATATCCGTTCCGTCACGCGGGGGCCGGCTCCGCTTCCCGGAGACGCGAGATCCACGCCTCCGCCTCGAGCCTCCAGGCGGACGCCTCCCGGGACTCCCGCGGCTCGAGCGCAGGGATCCACCCGGCTACCCGGCGGCGGGCGAGGGCCGCGACCGTGCCGGCCACGCCGGTGAGCTCGCCGGACGTGGCCGCCCGGGCGAGGTGTCCCACCGCGGGGCGTCGCCGTCCGGACCGCAGGTAGACCCATGCCAGGTAGTGGTGGAGCTTCCCTCGGTCAACCGGGGCGCCGTAGCGCTTCTCGAGGGCCCGCGCCTCGCGCAAAATCAGGCCGGTATCGGCCGAGGCGTTCCCCGGATGGATGCGATAGCCGACCAGTGGCCGGCGGCTGGAGGCCGGTGGGGCCCGGCGCGCCAGACGGGCCCACAGGTCCCAATCGGCCAGGTTGACCAGCGAGTCGTCCCAGCCGCCGACCTCGTCGAAGGCGTCCCTCCGAACGATCGCGTTCGAGGATCCGCCGGGCATCACGCTCCACCCGGGGAGCGCCGCCACGAGCTCGGAGGGCGGCGGGGGCAGCTTGACGCTGAGCACCCTGAGGTCCAGGCTCACGTGGACCGCACCGCCGTACGCCCACGGCCGGTCCCCGTCCCGGGCCGCCGCGAGCTGCCGGGCCAGCTTATCGGGCGCCCACAGATCGTCGTCGTCGCAGAAGGCGAGCCAGTCGCCGCGGGCTTCCGAGGCACCCCGGTTCCGAGCGGTGCTCACCCCCCGGGGG
>DASUTW010000059.1:0-2761 GCA_036374395.1 Actinomycetota bacterium | reverse complement strand
CTGGACCATGGACCCGGACTACGTGCAGAGCGTCTGGTGGTCGCTGAAGGAGCTGCACCGGCGAGGGCTGCTCGCCGAGGACTTCAAGATCGTGCCCTGGTGCCCGCGGTGCGAGACACCGCTGTCCGACCACGAGGTGGCGATGGGCTACGCGCAGGTCACCGACCCCAGCGTGTTCGTCCGGTTCACCGTCACGGAGGGCGACCTCCAGGACACCCATCTGGTGGGCTGGACCACCACGCCGTGGACCCTGATCTCGAACACCGGCCTCGCCGTCCACCCGGACGAGCGGTACGCGGTGGTGGAGCGGGACGGGGAGCGGCTCGTGGTCGCGGAGGCCCGGCGCGAGCAGGTGCTCGGCGAGGAGGCCGTCGTCGTGGAGACGCTCCCGGGTGAGCGGCTCGTGGGGCTCCGCTACGCGCCCCTCTTCGACACGGTGGCGGGAGAGGGGACGCACCGCGTCGTGGGGGCGGACTTCGTCTCGATGGAGGACGGGACGGGGATCGTCCACCTCTCCCCCGCCTTCGGGGCCGAGGACCTCGAGATCGGCCGGCGCGAGGGCTGGCCGGTGGTCAACCTGGTCGACGACCGGGGACGCTTCACGGACGAGGCGCCCGAGCTGGTCCGGGGCCGCTTCATCAAGGAGGCGGATCCCGGGATCACCGCCGACCTCGAGTCGCAGGGGCTGCTGGTCTCTTCGGGGACGCTCGAGCACACCTATCCCCTCTGCTGGCGATGCTCGACGCCGTTGATCTACTACGCCCGGACCTCGTGGTACGTCCTCACGACCCGGCGCAAGGCCGACCTCCTGGCCGCGAACGAGAAGGTGGGCTGGTACCCGGAGCACATCAAGCACGGCCGCTACGGGAACTGGCTGGAGAACAACGTGGACTGGGCGCTCTCCCGGGCCCGCTACTGGGGCACGCCGCTGCCCGTTTGGCGCTGCGGCGAGGGGCACGACACGGTCGTCGGGTCGCTGCGGGAGCTCTCGGAGCTGGCGGGGCGCGACGTCACGTCCGTCGACCCCCACCGCCCGGACATCGACGAGGTGACGATCCCCTGCCCCGAGTGCGGGGGGGAGGCCCGCCGCATCCCCGACGTGATCGACGCCTGGTACGACTCCGGGGCCATGCCGTTCGCCCAGTGGGGCTACCACCCCGACCTGGGGCGCGGCGAGGAGGTCTTCGAGCGACGCTTCCCCGCCGACTTCATCTGCGAGGCGGTGGATCAGACGCGGGGCTGGTTCTACTCGCTGATGGCCGAGGGGGTGCTCCTCTTCGGCGAGTCAGCCTATCGGAACTGCCTCGTGCTCGGCCTCATCGTGGACAAGGACGGCCGCAAGATGTCCAAGTCCCTGGGGAACGTGATCGATCCCTGGACGATCGTGGACGCGGAGGGGGCCGACGCGCTGCGCTGGTACCTCTTCACGGCGGGGCCGGCCTGGCAGACGCGCCGCATCTTCCCCGAGGCCGTGCGAGAGACCCTGCGGCGTTTCCTCCTCACGGTGTGGAACACGTACGCGTTCTTCGTGACCTACGCCACGATCGACGACGTCGACCCGACGGCCGACCCGCCGCCCCGAGCCGAGCGGCCGGTGCTCGACCGGTGGATCCTCTCCCGGCTCCACGCCACGATCCGCGCGGCGCGCGAGGGGCTGGAGGGGTTCGACGCCACCTCGGCGGCGAGGGCGATCGACGCCTTCGTGGACGATCTCTCGAACTGGTACGTGCGCCGGGCACGGCGGCGGTTCTGGGACCCGGCCGGGCCCGACGACGACCGGGACAAGGCCGCGGCCTTCGCCACGCTGTACGAGTGCCTGGCGACGATGGCCACGCTGCTGGCGCCCTTCACGCCGTTCGTCTCCGAGGAGCTCCACCAGAACCTCGTGCGCGGGACGGAGCCGGAGGCCCCGGAGTCGGTGCACCTCGCCGACTACCCGGAGGCTGATCCCGAGGCGATCGACCCGGCGCTCGAGGAGGCCATGGCGCTGGCCCGGACGGCGGCCTCGCTGGGCCGCGCGGCCCGGACCGAGGCCAAGGCGCGGGTCCGCCAGCCGCTCCGGCGGGCCGTGGTCCACGTGCCGGGCGACCCCGAGGCGCTCCGGCCGCTGCTGCACATCGTGGCCGAGGAGCTGAACGTGAAGGAGGTGGAGCTGGCCTCCACCGCGGAGGAGCTCTCGGGGTGGACGGCGAAGCCGAGCTTCCGGGAGCTGGGACCGCGGCTGGGGAAGCGGGTCCAGGAGGTGGCCGCCGGGCTCGAGGGCGACGACGGGACGTTGGCGGGGCGGCTGGCGGCCGGCGAGACCGTGGAGCTCCCGCTGCCCTCGGGACCGGTCGAGCTGGCCCCCGGCGACGTCGAGCTCAGGCGCCGCACGCGCGAGGGCTGGGGAGTGGCCAGCGAGGGCGGCGTGACGGTGGCCCTCGACCTCGACCTCGACGAGAGCCTGCGTCTGGAGGGGCTGGCCCGCGAGGTCGTGCGCGCCGTCCAGGACGCCCGGAAGGCCGCCGGCCTCGAGGTGGCCGACCGGATCGAGCTGGGGCTCTCGGCCGCCGGGGACGTGGGGCGGGCGATCGAGGCGCACGCGAGGTGGATCGAGGGCGAGGTCCTCGCCGTGCGGACCTCGGGGGCCGGCGATCTCCCAGACGGCCATCGGGCGTCCGTGCAGGTGGAGGGGGAGCCGATCGAGATCGCGCTACGCCGGGCGGGCGGATAGGCGGAGGGCGGCCGGGGGCGCGGCTCCGAGCATCGTCATGAGCCGATC
>DASUTW010000058.1:0-7910 GCA_036374395.1 Actinomycetota bacterium | reverse complement strand
CGTCCACCCCCGTCCCCCGCCCCGTCCACTCCTCCACCGGGCCGCCGAACAGGGTCGCGGCGACCGCCGCGGCCGCGGTCGTGTTCCCGATCCCCATCTCGCCGAGCACGAGCAGGTCGCATCCGTCCGCCTCCGCGACCGCCCGCCGACCGGCGGCGATCGCCTCCCCGAACCGCTCCTCTCCCATCGCCGGCTCCACGAGCAGGTTCCCCGTCGGCCGGTCCACCCCGACGTCCACCACCGACAGCGACACCCCCATCTCCGCGGCCAGGACGGGGGCCGTGGCCACACCCTCCTCCAGCGCCGCCAGCACCGAGCGCGTTACCTCGGGCAGGTAAGCGCTCACCCCCTCGGCCGCCACGCCGTGGTCGGCGGCGAACACGATGCAGGCGGGCGCCTCCACACGCGGGGGCGCGCCCCGCCACCCGGCCAGCCACACGGCCACCTCGTCGAGCCCGGCCAGCGCCCCCTTCGGCCGGAGGACGCGGGCCGCCCTGTCCGCCGCCGCCGCTCGTGCCGCCTCGTCCGGGCCCGGGAGACCCGCCAGCGCTCGCTCCAGCTCACGGATCGGGTCATCCACGGCCGGCCTCCCCGGGATCCTCCAGCAGCGCCCACCCCTCCTCGAGGGGCAGCACACGACCCGCCACCACGAGGAGCGCCCGCGACGCCCGCGACGCCCAGATCGCGTTCACTCGCCCCAGCAGATCCCGATAGCGGCGGGACAGCGGATGCATGGGGACGATCCCGGCCCCGACCTCGTTGGTCACCGCGATCGTCCGGCCGTCCCGGGCCCCGGCCGCCTCGGCCGCGGCCTCGGCCGCGGCCACCACCTCCTCGTCGTCGCACCCGTCCTCGAGGAGGTTCGAGACCCAGAGCGTCAGGCAGTCCACGATCGCTGTCGCGCCCTCCGGCACCCTCCCCAGGGCTCCCCGCAGATCCACCGGCGCCTCGACCGTCACCCACCCGGACGGCCGCTCGGCTCGGTGCCGCTCGATCCGCTCCGCCATCTCCTCGTCGATCGCCCGGGCCGTGGCCACGAAGCTCACCGGCGCCCCGGCCCGCTCCGCCAGCGCCAGGGCCAGGCCGGACTTCCCGGCGCGGGCCCCTCCGATCAGCAGCGTCAGGCTCACGCTGGCTCCTCCCGCTCACCCGCGGGCCCGACGACGGCGTCCCTCACGGGGATCACCACCACCCCCCCGCCGTCGTCGTCCAGGATCCGGACCCTGGCCCCGTAGTGCCGGCCGATCGTCGACTCGGTCAGGACCTCCCGCACGGGCCCCTCCGCGGCGACGGCCCCTCGATCGAGCAGGACGAGACGCTCCGCGAACTGCCCCGCCAGCGTCAGGTCGTGCATCGCGGCCACGACCGTGAGCCCCTCCTCCCGTCGCAGGGCGTCGATCAGCTCGAGAGCCTGCTGCTGGTGCCCCACGTCCAGCGCGCTCGTGGGCTCGTCGAGCAGCAGCACCGGCGCCCCCTGCGCCAGCGCACGCCCGATGATCGCCCGCTGGAGCTCTCCTCCCGAGAGCGTGCCCAGGGGCCGCTCCGCCAAGTCCTCGAGCTCCAGCCTGGCCAGCACCCGAGCCGCCACCTCGAGGTCGGAGGCCCGCTCGCTCCCCAGATACGAGATGTACGGGGTCCGCCCCGTCAGCACGTAATCGATCACGGGCATCGGCTCGGGCACGACGGGGCGCTGGGGCACGTAGGCCACGAGGCGCGCGGCCACGCGGCGAGGCATCCGCGCCACCTCCTCCCCTCCCAGGAGGACCGCTCCCCCGTGCGGCATCAGGCCGGCCACCGCTCGGAGCAGCGTGGTCTTCCCCGAGCCATTCGGCCCGATCAGCCCCGTCCACGACCCGGAAGCGACCTCGAGGTCGACCCCCCGGAGCGCCGGGGTCCCGTCGTAGGCGGCCGTCACCGATCGGAGCCCGAGGCCGATCACGACATCCCCTTCGAGCGACGGAGCACCGCGAGGAAGAAGGGCGCCCCGAAGAAGGCGGTTACGACGCCGATGGGGATCTCGGCCGGAGCCAGGAGGGTGCGCGCGGCGAGATCGGTCAGCACGAGGAAGGCCGCGCCGAACGCGATGGACAGGGGAAGCACCAGCCGGTACGAGCCCCCGAACGCCAGACGCACCGCGTGGGGGACGATGATCCCCACGAACCCGATCAGCCCGCTGACCGCGACCGCCGCCGCCGTGGCCAGGCTTGCCGCCACCACGATCACCAGCCGCACCCGGCCGGCCCGGACCCCCAGGCTCTCGGCCTCCTCGTCGCCGAGCGACAGCACGTCCAGCAGGCGCCGGTGCAGCAGCAGCACGACGCCCCCCACCACGAGGTAGGGGGCCATCAGGGCCGCCTCACGCCAGGTCACGGTGCCCAGCGTCCCCAGGATCCAGGCGAACACCTGGCGCAGCGTGTCGTCCTCCCGCTGCTGGAAGTACGTCTGCACCGCGGTGAGGAACGAGGCCACGGCCACGCCCGCCAGGATCAGGGTCCCGCTCGTGCGCGACCGACCCACCGAGCGGCCCAGCCCGTAGGCGGCGCCCACGCCCACGAGCGCCCCGAGGAAGGCCGCCGCCGGGAGCGGGCCGACGGGGCCACCCCCCGACGGCAGGTAGGCCACGGCGAGCGTGGCCCCGAGGCCCGCCCCGGCGGCGGCCCCGAGCAGGTAGGGGTCGGCCAGCGGGTTCCGGAACACGCCCTGGTACGCGGCGCCGGCCATCGAAAGGGCCGCCCCCACCATCCCCCCGACCACGACCCGAGGGAGCCGGATCTGCCACAGGATCGCCTGCTCCCGCTCGGCGAGCCCCGAGTCCACCCGGGCGAAGGGGACCCGATCCAGCAGCTCCAGGAGGACGCCTTGGGGCGAGAGCCCCACCGGGCCGATCAGCACGCCCGCCAGCCCCGCCACCGCAAGGACCCCCAGCGCCATCCCCAGCACGCCGGGCCGCAGGCGGGTGGGCCGGAACCTCACCTCCGCGGTCGCCGTCGCCATCAGGCCCCGGCCCCCGACACGGCCTCGACCACGACCTCGAGGAGATCCACCACTCGCGGCCCCCACCGCGAGGCCACGTCGTCATCGAGAGCCACCACGTTCCCTTCCTGCACGGCCTCGATGCGGTCCCATCCGGGGCGCGCCGCGACCGTCTCGGCCGACTCCCCGCAGCACTTCGTGTCCGCCAGGAAGATGAAGTCCGGGTTCGCCGCGACGATGAACTCCGAGCTGAGCTGGGGGTACCCGCTCCCCGCCCCCTCGGCCTCGTCGGCGATGCTCTGGAGGCCGACCACGGCGAAGATCTGCCCCACGAACGTGTCGGAGGTCACCGTGAAGAAGGTCGGGTCGAGCTCGTAGTAGTAGGTCGGCGCCTGCAGCCACTCGGGGACCCCCTCCAGGAGCTCTTCCACCCGCCGGCGCATCTCCCCCACGACCTCGGCCGCGCCAGCCTGGCGCCCGGTCAGCTCGCCGAGCTGCCCCAGCTGCTCGTACGTCCCTTCCAGATCCTCGGCCGCCGGCTGCAGCAGCACCGGGATGTCCAGCCCCTCCAGCGAGCCGACGAGATCGCTGATGTCGTTCGCGATCACCACGAGGTCGGGCTCGTACCCGGCGATCGCCTCGACGTTCGGCTCGAAGCCGGAGAGGTCGGTGATCGGGGCCTCGGGCGGGAAGGTCGACTGGTCGTCCACGGCTACGACCTGGTCTCCCGCCCCGATCGCGAACAGCATCTCCGTAGCCGTGGGCGAGAGCGAGACGATCCGCTCGGGCCGATTCTCCATCGTCACGGGTCCGCCCACAGCCTCGACCGTGACGGGGAACGATCCCCTCTGGGGTGAGGGCGAGGGCCCCGCCACGGGATTGTCGCCACAGGCGGCCGCCATCAGCGCCAGGGTCAGGACCAGGATCCCGGTCCGGCGACGCATCGTGCCTCCTTCCCGGCCGTCGAGCGCGGCCGCGTCGGCCGTCCCTCGAGGCCCGGGAACGAAGCAGGCCCCCTCAGCGGGGGCCGCGTGGGCCGCCCCCGAGACGCGAGGGACGGTGCTCCCTTCCGAGGCAGGTCTCCTGACTTCCGGATCTTCGCTTCCCCGAGCCTTCCCAGGGCCTGAGCCCCAGTGGCATCCCTCGGGGTCGCTCCCCGGTCACAGTGGCGCGACCGTGCCGGACTCTCACCGGCTTCCCTTTTCAGCTCCGGCGGGGGAGCCGTCCCCGCCGTCGCCACCTCGGACCGTCACCCCCGATTCTCGCGCACGAGGCGGGGGGTGACAAGCCGAGCTCAGGCCCGCTTCGTCGCCCGGCGAGCCCGCTTGAACAGGGAGTAGAGGGTGAAGGCGAGCAGGGCGAAGCCCAAGAAGGCCCGGACCTGCTCGGCCGAGAACCGTGTGCGAGAGGACACCCTCCGCGCGATCGGATCGCCCAGCCTGCGGGGCCATCCGGTCAGGGAGGCGTCGCCCACCGCGGTCATCTTCGAGGTCATGACCTCGTTCTTCCCGAAGCCGCGCCCCTCAACCCGAAGAAAGAGTGACAAAAGCGGGGTCGGGTCTTGCGCCGGAGACCGGGTTCGGTGTACAAATCGCCTTGGAACCGCGGGAGTCTTCGGACTCTCGCGGTTCCGTTTTCGCTACCCCTTCGCGGCCAGGACGGTCATGCCGCCGGCACCCTCGGGCGCCGGGGTCCGGGGCTCGGCCCACCGGACCCTCCCGAAGGCCCTTGCCCACCCCGAGGCGATCGGGAACACCACGTGCTGGAGCGACCAGTTCGAGAGCCTGGGGAGCCGCGACATCACGCCGGTCCCCAGGCGCGCCAGGCCCGGGCGCACCTGTGCGGGACGAGTGAGGTACCCCTCGGGGCTCAGGCCGGCCGCGCCCATCTTCTCCAGCAGCTCCTCGGGCTCGTATCGCCGGACGTGCGCGCACGCGTCGTCGATCGCCGACCACAGCGACATGTGGAGCGGGACCGAGACCAGGGCCGTGCCCCCGGTCCGCAGAACCCGGGCGATCTCGGCCAGCATCCGCTCATCCTCCTCCACGTGCTCGAGGAGCTCGAGGGCGAAGACCGCGTCGAAGGCTCCATCCCGGAACGGGAGCTCCCACCCGCCGGTCTGCACCGCGCGCCCCCCGGCCCGCCGCAGGGCGCGGACGGCACGCGGCGAGCTCTCTACGAAGAAGGAGCCGCGGGCGGGCGCCGTGGGCCTCAGCCCCGAGCCGATCTCGAGGATCCGGCCGTCGCCGAGCCGCGGCTCGAGGCGCCGCCAGAGGTGCGGCCGCACCTGAACCACCCGGCGAGAGCTCCATCGATCCTCGTACACGCGGACGCCGTCGCGAGGTCGGCCCCACGTAGGAGTTGACGTCTTCATCGGCCATCAAGATACCCGTTCGCTCCGCTGCTACCCGCCTCGCGCTAGGCTTCCGCGGACGAAGGAGGGGATCATGATCGTTCGCACGGTCGAGGACGTGGCGGGGACGCCGGCCCAGGTCTCGGGCGGGCTGTGGACGAGCACGAGGCTGCTCCTGCGCGACGACGGGCTGGGCTTCACGATGACCGAGACGGTGATCGAGCCCGGCATGGACGAGGAGCTCTGGTACAAGCATCACCTGGAGGCGTGCTTCTGCGTGGAGGGGGAGGCCGAGATCGAGGACCTCGAGACGGGCGAGCACCACGAGATCCGTCCCGGGACGCTCTACGCCCTCAACCGCCACGATCGGCACCGGCTGCGGACGCGGACCAGGGTCCGGCTGATCTGCGTGTTCAGCCCGGCCCTCCGCGGGGACGAGATCCACGACGAGGACGGCTCGTACCTGCTGGAGTGATCGCGAAGGTGAGCTTCGGGACCCGCTCGAGATAGCATGGCGCCCTCCCAACGGAAGGGGGAGCTCATGAGACGCCTCACGCCTCTGCTGGCGGCCCTGGCGATCGCCGGCGTCGTGGCCCCGCCGGTCACGGCGTCGCCGAGGGAGCCGGTCCGGTTGGCCACGTTCAACGCCTCGCTCAACCGGAACGTCGAGGGGCAGCTGATCGTCGATCTGTCCACACCGGCCAACGCCCAGGCGCGCACGGTCGCAGAGATCATCCAGCGCACGCGGCCGGACGTCCTGCTGATCAACGAGTTCGACTTCGACGCGGGCGGGGTCGCGCTCGAGCTGTTCCAGGAGAACTACCTGTCCGTGTCGCAGAACGGGGCCGCGCCGATCGAGTACCCGTACGCGTTCACGGCTCCTTCGAACACGGGGATCCCCTCCGGGCACGACCTCAACAACAACGGGGCCGTGGGCGGGCCGGACGACGCCTTCGGGTTCGGGTTCTTCCCCGGGCAGTTCGGGATGGCGCTCTACTCGCGCCACCCGATCCTCGAGAACGAGATCCGCACGTTCCAGATGTTCCTGTGGAAGGACATGCCGGGCGCCCTGTTGCCCGACGACCCGGCCACCCCCGAGCCGGCCGACTGGTACTCGGAGGAGGAGCTGGAGATCTTCCGGCTGTCCTCGAAGAGCCACTGGGACGTGCCGGTCTCGATCGGCGGGTCGGTCGTGCACGTGCTGGCGAGCCACCCGACCCCGCCGGTGTTCGACGGGCCCGAGGACCGCAACGGCACGCGGAACTTCGACGAGATCCGGTTCTGGGCGGACTACGTCGGGCCGGGGAGGGCTCGCGGCGCCTACATCTACGACGACGACGGCGAGCGCGGCGGGCTGAAGCCCGGCGAGCGGTTCGTGATCATGGGCGACGAGAACTCCGACCCGCTCGACGGGGACAGCATCCCGGGGGCGATCCAGCAGCTGATCGAGCATCCGCTGATCGAGGACCCGCTGCCCACGAGCGAGGGGGCCGTGCAGGCCTCGGAGCTCCAGGGCGGGGCCAACCTGACGCACCGGAGCGACCCGGCGTTCGACACGGCCGACTTCAGCGACGCGGCGCCCGGCAACCTGCGGGCCGACTACGTGCTGCCGCACAAGGCCCTGAAGGTGGTGGACGCCGCGGTGTTCTGGCCCCGGAACGACCAGCCGTTCTTCGATCTGGTGGGGGTCTTCCCCTTCCCCAGCTCGGACCACCGGCTGGTCTGGACGGACCTCGGGATCCCCGGAGCCGCGCGTCGCTGACGAGCGGGTGACCTCGCTCCGCGTGGCGATCGTGGGCCACGTGGAGTGGGTGGAGTTCGTGCGCGTTGACCGCGTCCCCTCGGCCGGGGAGATCGCCCACGGCCTCGAGGGCTGGGAGGAGGCCGGCGGCGGAGGCGGCGTCTCCGCGGTGCAGCTCGCCATGCTGGCCGGCTCCTCCACCCTCTTCACGGCCCTGGGCGACGACGAGGTGGCGGGCAAGGCTCGCAGGAGTCTGGAAGGGTCGGGGGTCCGGGTCGAGGCCGCGAGCCGCGGGGGGCCGACCCGCCGCGCCATCACGATGCTGGACGATCTCGGGGAGCGGACGATCATTACCGTGGGCCATCGCCTCTCGCCGACGGGCTCGGACGCCCTGCCGTGGGACGACCTCGGGGCGGCGGACGGCGTCTTCTTCACCGCGGGGGACGAGGAGGCGCTCCGAGCCGCGCGCCGGGCCCGAGTGCTCGTGGCGACGTCGCGCGTGCTCGAGGAGATCCGGCGCTGGCGGGTGCCGATCGACGTGCTCGTGGGGAGCGCCCGCGACCCGCGGGAGACCTTCGACGTGGGCGACCTCGACGCGCCTCCGAGGCTCGCCGTCCTGACCGAGGGCGCCCGCGGCGGCCGCTGCTGGACCCCGGACGAGGGGTGGAGCCGGTACGAGGCCGCCCCGCTTCCGGGGCCGGGGGGGGACGCCTACGGAGCCGGCGACTCCTTCGCCGCGGGGCTGACCTACGGGCTGGCGAAGGGGCTGGCCCCGGAGGCGGCCCTGGCGGTGGCCGCCCGGTGCGGCGCGGCCGCTCGCGCCCGGACGGGCGTGAGCGGCCG
>DASUTW010000057.1:0-2276 GCA_036374395.1 Actinomycetota bacterium | reverse complement strand
GCCACGACCTCCGCCCCGAACCCCAGGATCATCGGGGCCTCGTGGACGACGATGGCCCGGCCGGTCTTCCGCACCGAGGCCGCCATCGCCTCCAGGTCCGGCGGCACCAGCGTCCGCAGGTCGAGCACCTCGACCGAGACGCCGTCTTCCTCGGCCGCCTCCGCGGCCTCCAGGCACCGCTGGACCATCGCGCCCCAGGCGATCAGCGTGGCGTGGGTGCCCTCGCGCATCGTCCGGGCCGCGCCGATCGGAAGGCCGTCCGGGCTCAGCTCGCCCGACTCCTTCGACCAGTACCTGCTCTTGGGCTCCATGAAGATCACGGGGTCGGGGTCCTGGATCGAGCGCACGAGCAGCGTGAACGCGTCGAGCGCCGTGGACGGCACGACCACCTTCAGGCCCGAGGTGTGCACGTAGTAGGTCTCCGGGCTCTCGGAGTGGTGCTCGGCGGCCCCGATGCCGCCGCCCTCGGGGATCCGGATCACGACCGGGACGCTGAGCGTGCCCGCCGACCGGTACCGCCACTTCGCCATGTGGGAGATCACCTGGTCCAGCGCGGGGTAGGAGAACGCGTCGAACTGCATCTCGGCCACCGGCTTCCATCCGGCCATCGTCAGCCCGAGCGATACCCCCGCGATCCCGGATTCCGCCAGGGGCGTGTCGAAGACCCGCTTTTCGCCGAACTCAGCCTGGAGCCCATCGGTGATGCGGAAGACGCCGCCTAGCTTCCCCACGTCCTCGCCCAGGATCAGCACCCGGTCGTCCTGCTCCAGCGAGTACCGGAGGGCCTGCGTCAGCGCCTGGCCCATCGTGACCTCAGGCATCGTCGCCCTCCTCGGCCAAAGCCTCGTCGCGCTGGCGGGCCAGGTGCGGGGGGAGCTCGTCGCCCGTGTAGATCCACTTGAAGAGGTCCTCAACCGGGCGGGGCGGGGCGCCGGCGATGCCCTTCCGGACCTCGGCCGCCCTGGCCTTGCCCTCCTCCTCGACCTCCTCGTAGAACGCGTCGTCGGCGGCCTCTTCGGCGTCGAGGAACCGCCGGAACCGCTCGATCGGATCCCGGGCGCCCCACGCCTCGATCTGCTCCTCGGGCTGGTAGCGTGATCGGTCGTCGGCGGTGGAGTGCGGGCCCATCCGGTAGGTGATCGCCTCGATCAGCGTGGGCAGGGACTCGGTCCGGGCACGCTCGGCCGCCTCGCGCGTCGCCCGGTACACCGCGAGGACGTCGTTGCCGTCCACGCGGACCCCGGGGAAGCCGTAGCCCTCGGCCCGCCGGTAGATCTCGCCCGCGGTCTGGCGCTCGATGGGGACCGAGATGGCCCACCCGTTGTTCTGGCAGAAGAAGACGACCGGGGCGCCGAACGCTCCGGCGAAATTCATCGCCTCGTGGACGTCGCCCTGCGACGAGGCCCCGTCGCCGAAGTACGCGATCGCGCACGCGGCCTTGCCGTCGAGTTTCGCGCCCATCGCCCAGCCCGTGGCGTGGAGGGGCTGGCTCCCCACCGGGACCGAGATCATCCCGAAGCGCTTGCCCACGGGGTCGGGGATGCCCCCGTGCCAGGTCCCCCGATGGAAGTGCATGTAGTCGACCAGGTCGATGCCCCGCGCCACCGCCACGCCCACCTCCCGGTAGGACGGGAAGACGAAGTCGTCGTCGCCGAGCGCGTAGGCGCTCCCGATCTGGGCCGCCTCCTGCCCGATCAGGGGCGGGTACACGGCCAGCTCCCCCTGGCGCTGGAGGGCGGTGGATTCGAGGTCTACCTTCCGCGTGATCACCATGAAGCGGTAGAGCTGGCGGAGGTCCTCGTCCTTCAGGTCGAGCGCGTCTCGAGCCTCCTGGTCCTCGACGCTCCCATCGAGGGCGAGGATGCGGACGCCGCCGTCCGATGCCTGTGCCAAGCCGGTGCCTCCTGGTCCCGGGTGGGCTCAGGATAGGGCACGCGGCCCGGGCGCGCCCACGGGGTCAGCGCCAGCCGTCGTTGCGGCGCGGGACCCAGAGGAGCCGAACCCGGCTGACCTTCTCGATCCGCTCGGCGGCCATCATCTCGGCGGCCCGAGCGGGGGAGATCCCCTCGGTCTTCGAGCGGCGGAATACCTCGCGGAGCGTGCGGTAGATCCCCTCGACCTTCTTCATGGCGCGCTCGCGGTCGTAGCCGATCAGCTCGTCGGCCACGTTGATCAGGCCGCCCGCGTTGATCACGAAGTCGGGCGCGTACAGGATCCCCGCCTCGTGGAGGGCATCGCCGTGCTCCGGCAGCTCGAGCTGGTTGTTGGCGGCCCCG
>DASUTW010000056.1:0-4921 GCA_036374395.1 Actinomycetota bacterium | reverse complement strand
CGGCGCCGACCCGAGGTCAGGCTCGACCCGGCGACGGCGGTCTGAGCTCCGCGTCCGGGCGTTCGGTCAGCGGCGGCGGAGGCGGAGGTCGCGGCGGATCACCCTCGCCGCGTTGAAGCCCGGCGCGCCCATCACGCCGCCGCCCGGGTGGGTGCCGGATCCCGCCATGTACAACCCGCGGATCGGCGTGCGGTGCCGCACCATCATCGGCGTGGGCCGCTGGGAGAAGAGCTGATCCAGCGACATCTCGCCGTGGAAGATGTTGCCGCCCACGAGCCCGTACTCGCGCTCCAGGTCGAGGGGTGTGATCACCTGGCGGTGGAGGATCGCGTCGGGCACGTTGGGCGCGTACGCGGCGATCGTCTCCACGACGCGGTCGCCGAACGCCTCGCGCTCGCCGTCCCACGCCTTCCCCTCCTCGAGCTGATATGGCGCGTACTGGACGAACGCCGTCAGCACGTGCTTGCCCTCCGGGGCCAGCGTGGGGTCCTTCGTCGACGGGATCACGCAGTCGAGCATCGGCTCCGAGCTCCACCGGCCGTATTTCGCGTCGTCCCAGGCCCGCTCGAGGTAGGGGATGGAGGGGCAGATGATGAACTCGGGGTGCTGGGGGCCGAGCTCGGTCCCGGGCATCGCCGTGAAGTCGGGAAGCTCTGACAGCGCGAGGTTCACCTTGGCCGAGGCGCCGCGGGTCCGGTAGCGCTGGAGGTCCTGGACCATCTCCGAGGGGAGGTGCTCGCTCCCCACGAGGTCGAAGAAGGTGAGCTGGGGATGTGCGGCCGAGACCACGGCACGGGCCGCGATCGTCGTCCCGTCCTCGAGCTCCACGCCGCGGGCCCGCTCGCCGGCCACGGCGATCCGCTTCACGGGCGCGTTCGTCCGGATGTCGGCGCCGGCCGCGGCCGCCGCCCTGGCGATCGCGCCGGACAGCGCCCCCATGCCGCCCCTGACGAACGCCCACGCCCCGTGCGGCCCCGCCGCGTCGCCCATCCGATGGTGCAGCAGCACGTAGGCGGAGCCCGGCGTCATCGGGCCGCCCCACGCCCCGATCACCCCGCCCGGCGACAGCGCCCCCTTCACCGCCTCGTCCGCGAAGTACTGGTCGAGGAAGTCTGCCACCGAGAGCGTCATGAGGTCGGCGAGCTTCGCCAGGTTCCGCCTCCGCCGGAAGAAGTACTGCCCCAGCCCGATCGCCTCCCGCACGTCCGCCCACGACCCCAGCTCGATCGAGGGCGGCACCCGCAGCAGGAGGGGTCGCACGATCGAGGCCAGCTCCTCGAGATCGTGCTCGTATCTCAGGTAGCCCTCGGCGTCCCGCTCGTTCAGCTTCGCGATCTCCTTCGCGGCCTTCTCCGGGTCCTCCCAGATCAGGACGCCGCGGCCGTCGGGGAAGGGAGAGAAGTACGCGGGGTCGATCGGGTAGACCTCGAAGCCGTGCTTCCGTAGCTCGAGGTCCTTGATGATTCGCTCGGGCATCAGGCTGACGACGTAGGAGAGCGTCGAGACCTTGAACCCGGGCCACGGCTCCTCGGTGACCGCGGCGCCGCCCAGCACCCCGCGCCGCTCCAGCACCACGACCGACTTCCCCGCCTTCGCCAGGTACGCGGCGCACACGAGCCCGTTGTGCCCACCCCCGACCACCACCACGTCCGCCCGTCGCACGGAGGGCATCCTAGCCGCCTGCGACCTCGCGCGCCTGCGATCGTTCCGCTCGATTACACTCCCGCCATGGTCGAGCTCCCTGAGGTGACCCTGCGGGTCCGCATGTCCCAGAGCGACGCGCACTACGGCGGCAACCTCGTGGCTGGCGCGAAGATGATGGAGCTCTTCGGCGATCTCGCCACCGAGCTCACGATCCGAAGCGACGGCGACGAGGGGCTGCTTGCCGGCTACGAGTCGGTGGAGTTCTTGGCGCCCGTCCACGCCGGCGACTTCATCGAGGCCACCGGACACATCGTGGCCACGGGGACCACCTCGAGGCGCTGCGAGTTCGAGGCGAGGAAGGTCGCCGTGCCCCGGCCCGACGTGAACGACTCGGCCGCCGATCCACTCGACGAGCCCATCATCGTGGCCCGCGCGATCGGCACCACCGTCGTTAAGAAGGATCGCCAGCGCCGGTGATCCGGCGAACCCGGGAAGCGCGGAGGAAGGTTCGAAAGTCGCTTCGGGAACTTCCTCTGCTTCGGGCGCGTCGTATCCTGTACCCGCCTCAAGGAGGTCTCGGATGAGGTACCTGATCCGCGCCACTGGCACCGCGATCCTGATCGCGGCCGCCGCTTGCGGCCCTTCAGAACTCCCGGCGTCCCCGGGAGGAGATCCTGCCGAGGAGACGATTGCTCGCATCGTGTGTCGAGTGGACGGTTCGACCGAGCTCCTCACACCGCGGGTGACGGTCCGCCCGGACGGTCTCCACGCCAGTGTGCGGAACCTCGCGGGTGAGCCCGTGAGCGTGGGCGGTCTCGCTGTGGATGCGGAGGAGGGGATGTCGGAGCACGTGTCGATGATCCCTCCGGGCCAGGTCGACGTCGCCTGCTGGCCCTACAGCCAGCACGGGGGACGGAAGCCGGAGAACGTGCCCATGACGGTGACCGATCCTGACGGCTACTGGGTCAGCCCTGGACAGCTCGAGTGCGTCGGCCGAACCTCGACTGAGGAGGTCCGAGATTACTTCGTGGAGGCAGAAGGGGAGGTTGGCGATCCAGTCGCAATCGCTCGTCGAAGGCTCAACGGGTTGCAGGCCGGCGACGTCCTCCGACGGACCGGCTACCCGGAAGCCATCCATGCGGGTGTCGAGGTGGTCCGCGATGGACGGACGGTGGCCTTGCTCGGATTCATCCCCGCGCAAGGCGGAGGATGGCTACTCGGCACCCAAGGCGCATGCACTGGGAGCGGCATCCGCTGGAAGCCGTGACTCCCAAAGGACCCGATGTGAGCTCCCACAGCGAGGCTGTAGAGGCAGGACTCCGGCCGGTACCCTTCTTCCATGAGCCCGGAGAGACCGGGGGCGCCCTCGCGCAAGAAGGGGGCGACGCGAACCCACGTGCTGCTTCTCGACACCTCCAGCGTGATGTACCGGGCCTATTACGCGCTGCCCGATTCGATCACCGCGCCCGACGGCCGACCCGTGAACGCGGTCCACGGCTACCTCGACATGACGGCCAACCTGATTCGCAACCGCGAGCCGGGCGAGGTGATCCACGCCTTCGACGACGACTGGCGGCCCGCGCCGCGCGTGGCCGAGTACGCGGGCTACAAGGCCGAGCGGCCCGAGGAGCCTGCCGACCTCACCCCCCAGTTCGCGATGCTGGCCGAGGTGCTCTCGGCATTCGGGATGGGGATCGCCGAGGCGCCGGGCTGGGAGGCCGAGGACGCGATCGGCTCGCTCGTGGCGCGGATGTCCGGGCGGGATCGAGCCGAGATCGTCACCGGCGACCGCGACCTGATCCAGCTCGTGCGCGACCCGCAGGTGAAGCTGCTCTACACACGGAAGGGGGTCTCGCAGCTCGACGTCCTCGACGAGCAGGCGGTCGAGGAGAAGTACGGCGTGCCGGCCTCGCGCTACGCGGACTTCGCGATCCTGCGCGGGGATCCGTCGGACGGGCTGCCCGGCGTGCGCGGGGTGGGGGAGAAGACGGCGCGCGCGCTCGTGGCCGAGTACAGCTCGATCGACGAGATGGTGGCCGACGCCCAGGCCGAGCGGCGGACGGGAGCGGCGCTCAAGAAGTCGCCGGCGCTGCGGGCGAGGATCGCCGACGCGGCCGAGTACCTCGAGGCGATGAAGAAGGTGGTCCCGATCCGCACCGACCTCGAGGTACGGCTACACCGGGTGAAGCGCGACGACGCGGCCCTCGACCGCCTCGCGGAGAGCTTCGGCCTCGCCGGCCCCATCGGCCGCCTCCGAGCAGTAATCTGACGCGGTCATGGCGATCATTCATTTCGAACTCGAAGACCTCAAGGAAGTGGGGCGCGTCGGCGACCTCGGGAGCTTGCTCGAGTGCATTCAGCAGGTTCTCCCTGAGGATGCGGTCCTCTATCTCGAGGGATCACGACGCCACATGGCACCGGAGCTTCGAGAGTTTCTGGAAGCCAACCCAGTCCCTCGCCCCGCCGAGATTCCGAAGGGGACCTCCTGGCCGAAGTCGGCGCAGTATCACCTGGAGACGAGTGATCCCAACCTGAACCAGCTCCGGGTTATCGAATCTCGCCATCTACAGCCCGAGGTCTGCGACCACTTGATTGTCTACCGAGGTCATGAGGTGCTCATGACCGCTTACGACGCTGGCCATGGAGACGTATACGTGTCGAAGAGCCTCCCGGCCGAAGACATCGATCGAATGAAGCGAATCCTTCTGGCAGCCGACCAGGAGCCCTGAAGCTACCGCAAGCAGGCATTGGGGAGTCTCCGTCGATTGATCTCAGAAACTACCTGAGCTCGGCGACGGAGCGGCGGCGACCGACCTTGCGGACCTCGAGCGAGGCGGGGAACTGGTCCTTCACCTGCTCCGCGTGCGTGATCACGAAGAGCTGGTGGAAGCGGTTGGAGAGGCGGCCCATGGCCTGGACCATCAGGTCGCGGCGCTCGTGGTCGAGCGAGGCGAGCACCTCGTCGAGCACCATCATCCCGATGTCGGCCCCGCTCATCCGCGAGAGGTGCGTCGAGATCGCCACGCGCAGGGCGAGGTTCGCCAGGTCGGTCTCCGAGCCCGAGAAGCGCTCGATCGGGAAGTAGGCGCCCCCGTCGGCGATCTGGATCGAGAGGTCCTCCTCGCCGATCCGGAGATCCTCGTACTCGTGGTTCGTGAGCTCGCGGAAGAGGGCCTCGGCCTCGCGCGAGAGCTCGGGGATGATGCGCCCGTACAGGTGCCCGCGGAAGCCCTCGAGGAGGAGCGAGACGCGGTCGGCGTAGCGGGCCTCGTCCTGG
>DASUTW010000055.1:0-2935 GCA_036374395.1 Actinomycetota bacterium | reverse complement strand
GAGTGCCATCCGCGGGGGCCGGCTCACGGCCACCGTTCCCCGTCTCGCGCGCGCCGGATCCTCGCCAGCACCTCGCCGACCTGCGCGCCGGCCGACCCCGTCGCGGCCCCTCGAGCGGCGGCCAGCGCCTCGTCGTCGAGGGCGTCCCGCAGCTCGGGATGGCCCCGGAGCGCCTCCTCCAGCGTCGCGCCCTCGGCCAGCGCCTCCTGCAGCAGCTCCTGGGCGCGGTGCTTCCCGAGCCTGGGGGCCAGCGCCGCCAGCACCGCCTCGGAGGACGCGTGCGGCCCGAGGTTCCGGGCCATCGCCTCCTCGTCGACCTCCAGCCGCTCGACCATGTCTCGCGCGAGGGCCGCCGCCGTCCCCGTCAGCAAGCACACCTCCGGGAGCGCCGCCCACTCGGCCTTCCATCCCCTGCCGTCCCGCTCGTGCTCCTGCACCTGCCCCTCGAGCAGAGTCCCGGCCGCGCCCCGGACCAGCCTCGCAAGCGTCACGAGGTGCTCGGAGGCCTCGGGGTTCCGCTTGTGAGGCATCGTGATGCTTCCCACGACGGCCTTCCCCGCCGGCTCCCTAAGTTCCCCGATCTCGCCCCGCTGGAGCTGGTAGACCTCGTTGCCGATCCGGGCCAGCGTGGCGGCGATCGAGGCCAGCGTCGCTCCCGCCTCCGCGATCCGGTCCCGGGAGGCCGTCCAGGAGATCCCCGGGTCGGCCAGCCCCAGCCGCTCGCAGAAGCGGCGCCGGAGCTGGGGGGCGGCCTCGCCGAAGAACCCCTGGGTCCCCACGGCGCCGCCCAGCTGGCCCACCAGCCACCTCGACGCCCCCTCCCGCAGCCGGTCCAGTCCCCGGCGGACCTCGTCGGCCCAGCCGGCGGCCTTGAACCCCAGGGTGATGGGGGCGCCGGCCTGCCCGTGGGTCCGCCCCGCCATCGGGAGGTCCCGCCCCCGCTCGGCGAGCTCCACCAGCGACCCCTCGATCGCGAACAGGTCCCGCCACACGACCTCGCCCGTCCGCCGCAGGGCGAGCGACGCCCACGTATCGGTGAGGTCCTGCACGGTGATGCCGTAGTAGACCCACTCGGCGCCCTCGGGCGGCAGGCCCTCCCGGAGGCCCCGGATCAGGCCCAGTGTCGAGTGGCCGGTGCGGCGGGTCTCCTCGGCGACGGCGGCCAGATCGAGGCGGTCCACGCTCGCGTGCCGCCGGATCGCGGCCGCGGCCTCCTCCGGGACGATGCCCAGCTCGGCCTGGACCTCGGCCAGCGTGGCCAGGATGTCGATCCACGAGGCCAGGCGGGCTCGCTCCTCGAAGACCTCGCGCAGCTCGGGCGTCCCCCAGAGGTGCCCGTACAGCTCGGAGTCGGTCAGACGGGCTCCCACGCCGGCTCGGCCACCTCCATCACGATCCGGAGCCCCTTTCGGATCTCCTCGAGGGAGGCGCCCCACGGGACGACGACCATGGAGCCGTCGCGCTCCACCCCGAACTCGAGCATGCAGCACTTCGTCAGGGTGGGGACCTCCGAGGGCCGGGTCAGCTCGCGCGGACACATCTCGACGTAGGGAGCGTCCTCGTCGTAGAACCACCGGTGGATCTGGGCGGACCGCTCGCACCCCACGAGCACCCAGTCCTCCTTAGGGGGATGCTGATCGAGGTAGACCACCTCGGCCCCCTCGGGCGCAACGCCCGATCCGCGGCACGGGTAGAGGTAGCGCTCCGACGGGCGCGTCCTCGCCAGCTCCACGATGTCGATCTCGTCGGGGCGCAGGTCGATCGGGGGGAGGTCCTCTGCGGTGTCCAGCACCCGGCGCACCTGGTCCACGAGCTTGGCCGGGTGGGGCGGGGCCACCTCGACCACGCGGACCGAGATCGGCGCCGGGTCCAGGATGAAGCTGACGTGCTCGTACCGCCCGGTCACCACGACGCATCTCGCACCCGGGGCACGGTCCAGGGCCGCCCGTCCGAGCTGGGTCGGGATGGCGGTGTCGACCTCGGGGTCCTCCACCGCGGCGCACTCGTCCGGGCCGGCCAGCACCTCCACCGAGGTGATCGGAGAGAACAGCGGATCGACCGACGACTTCTCCACGCGCAGCAGCGAGAGGTCGTCCCCGGCCCGGGCCACGATGAACTCGGTGCGCCGGTAGGCCTCGCGACCGACGAAGTGGTCCCGGAGGGCCACCGGGTCCAGGGACCCCACCTCGGCCAGGGAGACACCCCGGTATCGGCGAGGGACGAGGTTCACGAGCCCGCCTCGTCGGACGGCGCCTTGATCGTGTCGGCGCGGAGGCCCAGCCGGAGCGCCTCCACGCCGAGCACCTCGTCCAGACGGACGTTGCCAAGGTTGACGTCGGGGCCGAAGCGCCGGATCAGCCAGGCCTGCTGGGACTTCCGGGGAGCCTCGAAGATCAGCCGCGCCGGCCCCGCCACCCGCGTCACGGCCTCGACCACGTCCTCGCGCACCTCGCCCCGCGGCGTGTAGAGGCCGACGGTGCCGCTCTCACGCCCCTCGGTCAGGACCCACTCGGCCCCGGCCTCGAGGTCCGCCGCGACCTCCTCGGCCCAGGCAGCTGGCGAGACCGTCGCCTCGGGGTCCTTCGACCCCACCTCGGAGACGACGACGAACCGATCCGACGCTTCGGCGATCAGACGGTGCTTCTCCTCGATCGGCATCCCCACGGCGCCGTTCGACACCTCGACGCAGGGGAACTTCGTCTCCGCGGCCCAGTCCAGGCACTCCGTCGCCCTGCCCTGGAGCCACGCCGCCTCCAGCAGGGTCCCCCCCACGCACGCCCGGACGTCGTGCCGAGCGAGCAGCGGGAGCTTCGCCTCGAGCCCGGGATCCAGGTAGGCCGTCCCCCACCCCAGCTTCCAGAGGTCGATCGACCCCGCGGCGACGGAGAGCAGGGCCTCGACGTCGGGCACGGGGCTCCCCTTGTCCAGGACGTGG
>DASUTW010000054.1:0-2181 GCA_036374395.1 Actinomycetota bacterium | reverse complement strand
ACGAAGACCTCCCGGTCTTCGTCGCCCGCCGCGATCTCCACGCTCTCGAACCCGACCTCGGTCAGCGCGTCCTTCCACTCCTGGATCGAGAACAGCCCGCACACGTGCTGGTCGTAGACGACCCGCACCTCCCCTTCGTCGCGGAGCACGAAGACGTAGTCGGCGATGTAGGTGGAGTCGTCGGGATCGGGATCCAGCGTCCACTCCAGGTACCGCATCCCCCGCCCGGCACCGTCGGTGCCGCCGTGGTCGGTCCCCGGCCGGAAGCTCTCGCGCACGTGGTCGGGGCAGAACACCGCCACGCCGCCGGGCCGCAGGTGCACGTAGGCCGTCTCCATCGCCGCGCGCAGGTCCTCGAGGCTCGTCATGTAGTCGATCGCGTCGTGGACGAACACCCCGTCGAAGGTCTCGTCGAGGCGAACCGTCCGCATGTCGCCCTGGATGTGCCGGCACTCGGGGTTGAGGCCGCGGCTCACCTCGAGCATCTCCTCCGACGCATCCACGAGCGTCATCTCGAAGTGCCGCTTCAGGTGCGAGGCGTTGTTCCCTCCCCCGCTCCCCAGCTCGAGCACGGTGCGGGCGTCCCCGAGCAGGCGCCGGTAGATCCCGGCCTCCTCCGCGTACTCCTCGGGGGGCGACAGCAGCTGCCACCAGCCCGCGAGCTCGCCGTAGAGCCTCAGCGGCTCCGTCATGACGCCCAGCGTACCGTCAAGCGGGTCCACGCAATGCGAAAGGGCCGGCGTGATGCCGGCCCTCTCGATGGATCCCGTGCGACTAGCTGTAGGCGTACTCCACCACGTGGTCGACGAGCGCCTTGCGAGCGCCCTCGATGTCCTCCACTCCGATCGCTGCGATGACCTTGTCTTCGGTCATGCTGACCGGCAGGAAGCACTCGATGTTGATGCCCGCGTCGCCGAGCTTGCGGCTGATCTCGGCAACCTGACCGGGCGTGTCGCTCAGACGGACGGTGACCGCCGGCCACATCTTGTACTCGAAGCCCGAGTCCTTCAGGGCCTCCTGGGCCGACGTCTCGTCGCTCGCGACGAAGCCTGCGAGGGCCCGACCGTTCTCTCCGAAGGCGCTGATCAGCACGTTGACGCCCTTCGACGAGAGCGCACCGGTGATCTTCGCCAACTCCCCGGCACGGTTTGTGCCGTGCACGATGAAGGTCTTCATGCAGCATCTCTCCTTGACGAGCTCGGCGCGAGGGCGGGCCGATGGGCCAACGTGTTCCGGCCAAGCTCTACTTACAACAGTACTCCCCCCTGTCCAGGCGGCCCGCATGAATCCCTCCCAAGCCAGACGAAGAAAAATCGGATCAGGACATCCAGGGGGGATCGGGGTCGTAGCGGCGGCGCCTGGAGGACATCTCGCGCCGCAGGCGATGCCCCTCCTCGGTGACGTCGAGGCGCCCGGTTCGGCGTCGGAAGGGGCGCAGAAGGGCCCGAAGCCTCTCCGCGGCGCGAGATCTCGATCGCTCCCCCATGACCCCTCCCAGGTACCTCGTGATCCTATGTCGGCGCCTCGGAGTACGCTCGCCCCCTCCCCCTCTTGTTGGCTCGTGGCAGGAGGGACACAATGGCCGTGCATGAACGCGAGGAACGGCTGCGCAAACGACTCGGCGAGGTTCTGGGCACCGAGGAGGCGCACACGCTGATGGAGCGACTCGGCACGATGAGCCACGAGCACGAGCTGCTGAAGAGGGACATGCAGATCATGTTCGCGGAGCTCCGGGTGGAGATGGCGGAGCGCTTCGACGCCCAGACCAAGACCCTGTTCCGGACGTTCATCGTCTCGGGCGCGGTCATGATCCTCTCGGTGGCCGGCCTCGCGTTCGGGGTCGCCCTCACCTGAGCAGCCCGACGCGATCCGGTCGGTCGCGCGGTTCCATGTCGGCGCCTCCGAGTAGGCTCGCCGCATCCCCCTCTTGTTGCCCGTGGAAGGGAGGGACACAATGGCGGTGAGCGAGTCCGATCGACACGAGCTCTACGGCTCGCTCGAGGACGCGATCGGGAAGAGGTCGACGGAGACGATCATGGCGCTGCTGCCGCCGGTGGGGTGGGCCGACGTGGCCACCAAGCACGACCTCGCCGAGCTTGAGAGTCGTCTCGTCGCCCGGTTCGAGGGTCGGTTCGAGAGGCTCGACGCCAGGTTCGACCGGATGGAGGGGCGGTTCGACGC
>DASUTW010000053.1:0-10067 GCA_036374395.1 Actinomycetota bacterium | reverse complement strand
GCAGTGCTGCACCTGGGAGCCCATCCCGACGACGAGGACTCGGGCACGATCGCCTACCTGTCGCGCGGGCTGGGGATCCGCACCGTGTACTGGTCCGCGACGAGGGGGGAGGGCGGCCAGAACCGGCAGGGCCCGGAAACGGGGGAGGCGCTCGGGATCGTTCGAACCTGGGAGAGCCTCGAGGCCCGTCAGGTGGACGGCGGCGAGGTGCTGTACGGCCCCTTCTACGACTTCGGGTTCAGCAAAAGCGGCGAAGGTGCCCTCGCCAAGTGGGGCCGGGAAGACGTCCTCCGCGAGGTGGTTCGGGCCATCCGGATGGTTCAGCCCCTCGTCGTCGTCAGCCGGTGGTCCGGTGGCGCCGGGGACGGGCACGGACAACATCAGGCGATCGGCCTCGTCGCCGAGGAGGCGTTCAGGGCCGCCGGGGCCCCGGCCAGGTTCCCGGAGCTGGAGGAGCAGGGGCTCGTTCCGTGGCAGGCGCGCAAGCTCTATCGCTCGATGCAGGGGGATTGGCAGCCCGGCGAGGACCGCGTGCTTGGCAAGGCCGTGCCGGAGCTCGAACGGGAGGGCATCGTCCGCGTCAACGCGGGGGACTTCGACCCGGTGTCCGGCCGGACCTTCCAGGAGCTGGCGGCGGTCGGCCGGAACCGCCACCGCACGCAGGGGATGGCCGAGCTCCCGGAACGGGGCGACTACTTCTACTACTACGTGCTCGATCGGAGCCTCGCCCCCGTCCGCGCGCCGGAGCGAGGATTCTTCGACGGCCTCGACCCGACCCTGACCGGCCTGGCGGAGTACCCGGGCTGCGGCCCGGAGGTCGCCGAGTTCCTCGCCGAAGCCCGGACCGGGGCGGAGGCGGCCGTACGGCGTTTCCATCCGGCCGACCCGAGCGAGGCGGGAGACGCCGTGCTCGAGGGACTGGAGTCGCTGCGCGCGGCCCACGACCTGGTGGCGGCCGACGGGTCGGCCGACCCGACGCGAGTGGCGCTCGGCGCCCTGCTCGATCGCAAGATCCGAACGTTCGAGGACGCCGCCGCGCGGTGTTTCGGCATCCGCCTGGAGTGCCTCGTCGACCGCCGACGGGCCGTGCCCGGGGACGACCCTCGCATCACCGCCCGGGTCTGGTGCCTCGGGGACCGTCGCGCTTCCGACCTGAAGGTCGATCTCAGGCTGCCGGAGGGTTGGACGGTCCGTCCCGGAGACGATTCCGCCCCCGTCGGCGAGGCGGAGACCGATCCCGTCCTCGAGTCCACCTTCCATGTCCGGGTTCCCGAGACCGCGGAGTTCTCGTGCCCGTATTGGCTGCGCCAACCGCGCGATCCCTACCGGTATCGCTGGCCACCAGGGGAACCCGGCGGCCTTCCGTTCGACGGTCCCGTCGTGTCCGCGACCGCCCGGTACACCCTCGGCGCCCACGACCTCTCCGTGGACGCGCCGGCGGTGAGCCGCGAGACCTTCGTGGGGGGATTCCGGGAGCTGCCGCTGACGGTGCTTCCCTCGATGGCCCTCCGGCCGCGGGAACGTCGGCTGATCCTTCCGATCGAGGATCGCGATCAGGAGGTGGATCTGCGGGTCTCCGTTCGGGCGATGAGTGAGGTGGGCGCCGAGGGCGACCTCAACATCGAGATCCCCGATGGCTGGACGGTCCGCCCCCACGAGGTGGCCCTCCGGTTCCCCCGGGGGGGCGAATCCCGCACCGTTCGGCTCCACCTGTCGATCCCGCGCGACCAGGCTCCCGGCGTCGAGAGGCTCGGGTACCAAATCGTGTCGGGCCGGCTCCGCCACGGCCTGGTGCTCCAGCCCGTCTGGCAGGGGGCTCCGGGGGTGCCGAAGCCCGCGGACGAGACCAACTGCGTAGCCGAGGCGTTCGTCATGGAACCGGCCGACGTCACGGTCCATCGTCTCAGCGCGGCCTTCGTGGGCTCGCTGCGGTATGGGTACGTGACCGGTGCGGAGAAGGACGTGCTCTCTTCGCTGGTCCACTTCGGCCTCGACATGACCTCCATCTCCGACGAGGAGTTGGCCTACGCCGATCTGAGCTCCTTCGACGCCATCGTCGTGGGGCCTAACGCCTACCTGGTCCACGACCACGTTCGCCGGAGCGCCGGCCGGCTGCTCGAATACGTCGAGCACGGGGGGACCCTCGTCGTTCAGTACCAGGGGTATGGGTACGAGGCCGAGGGTTTCGCTCCTTACCCGTTCTCCTACCACCAGCCTCACGACCGCGTGACCTTCCCCGACGCCCCGGTGACCGTGCTCGAGGAGCGGCATCCGGTGCTGCACCTGCCCAACGAGATCGTGGACGCCGACTTCGATGGATGGCTGCACGACCGCGGGATGTACTTCTGGGGGGAGTGGGACCGTCGATACGTCCCCGTGCTCGAGTGCCATGATCCGGGCGAAGGCCCCCAACGAGGCGGTCTGATGGCCGCCAGCTTCGGGCAGGGGACGTACGTGTACACCGGGTACTCGCTCTTCCGCCAGATCCCGGCCGGCGTTCCCGGGGCGATCCGCCTGTTCGCGAACCTCGTGGGACTGGCGGAGGCGCGCATCCTGGAACGGATGGAACGAGCGCGGAAGGTGCACCTGTTCTCCTTCATGACCGACGACCAGCTTCACGAGGTCGTCCGGCTGATGTCGGAGACGTGGTTCGAAGACGGAGCGTTCATTGCCCGACAGGGCCAACAAGGCAACGAGCTGTACCTCATTCTCGAAGGCGAGGTCGAGATTCTGAAGGAGGCGGGGGACTCTTGGGAACGGTACGTAGCCGGGGAGGGCGAGACGGTGGGCGAGTTGGCCGTGCTGACAGATCTGCCCCGCTCGGCCTCGTTGCGGGCGAAGGGGGACCTGAGGGTGCTCTCCGTCCGAGGCGACCACTTCCGGCGGCTGCTGCGGGAACATTGGGATCTGACCGAGGGCGTGATCCGCATGCTCGCGACGAGGGTCGCGGAGTAGGCGAGCGCCCCCTCCGGATCGGCATCGTCTGCCACTCCGCCGTCGGGGGCAGCGTTCGCGTGGCGACGGGGCTGGCCTCCGGGCTGGCGCTCCGCGGACACGGCATCCATCTGTTCGCCAGGACGCCGCCGCCCGGCTCGAGCCGAGGGGCCTGGGGGGTCACCTTCCACGGCCTGCGGGGCAAACGCGAGCGGCTCTCACCCCATCTCCAGGCTGATTGGTCCGCCTGCGATCTGGAGTCGTTCCTGGACCTGGTCCTGTCCGCCATCACGTCGGTCGGTCTGGACGTGATCCACTTCCACTACGCCGTTCCGTTCGGGCAGATCGCCGCCAACCTGCGCCGCCGGCTCGGCTCGGCGTGCCCTCGTCTGGTGATGACCCTGCACGGAACCGACGTCACCGCCTTCGGTGGTGACCCGGACCGGAGACGGGTGCTGCGCCGCCAACTCGCCCGCCTCGACGCGTTGACGACGGTCTCGGAGAGCCACGCCGAGCTCTCCGCGGACGTGTTCGGGTTCGATCGCGCGCCCGAGGTCATCCCGAACTTCGTGGACCTCCAGACCTTCCGGCCTGGCCGGGTGCGAGGGATCCCCGGACGGATCGACGGCCGCCGGCGGCCTCGGATCGCCCACGTCTCGAACTTCCGACCGGTCAAGGACCCGGAGGGGGTCGCTCGGATCTTCACCCGGGTGCGCGAGCAGCTCGACGCGGAGTTGTGGTTGATCGGAGACGGCGACGGCATGAGCTCGGTGCATTCGATCGTGAGAAGCGCCGGGGTGGAGCGCGACGTTCGGTTCTTCGGTCTCCGGCGGGAGGTCCACCGGATCCTCCCGGAGAGCGACGTGCTGCTCCTCACGAGCAAGACCGAAAGCTTCTGCCTGGCGGCCCTGGAGGCGGCCGCCTGTGGAGTCCCCGCCGTGGCCCCCCGCGTGGGCGGCCTGCCGGAGGTCGTCATCCACCACGAGACCGGCGAGCTGTACGAGGCCGGAGACGAAGAAGAAGCGGCCCGGGCGCTCCTGCGGCTGCTGGGCGACGACGAGCCCAGGCGATCCATGGGTCGGGCCGCCGTCCGGCGGGCTCGCCTGTTCTCTCGGGAGACGATCGTCGGATGGTACGAACGTCTGTATCGCGACCTGCTCGTGGGGGAGGGAGAGGTGCCGCGGCCGTCCCCTCTGGCCGACCGGGTGGTCACCGTGGCCGGGGTGTGAGCGATGCGTTCCCTGAACGACCTGCTGGCTTCGGCGGAGGGCCGCTTCTTCCTCGAATCGCGCGGGGTGATCCTGCAAGAGGCGGGATTCGGGCGGGAGTTGGCGCCCCCGGCGTACCGAGGGCTGGCCGAGGCACTGGGGCTGCCCGACGGGGCTCGTCCCGTCTACGTCGCGCACCAGACCCAGGTGGACTTACGGCGGTCGGTGGTCTGCAAGTTCCGGGCGGCTCGCGATCTGCGGGCGGATCGGGTGGAGCCCGTCACGTTGTGGCTGGATACCGATCGCACCGGATCGGATCGAGCCCTCACGACGATCACGTGGCCGCTGCCGGAGGGAGAGGCCTCGGTCCGGCTCGTTCCCCAGCGTCATCGGAACCTGGAACCCCGGTTCGCTCCCGTGGAGCGTGTCCGCCTGCACGAGGTCATGGACCGGCTCCGCGAATGGATCGGCCGGACGGTCGCCGAGCGGGAAGCCTGTGCGGCGGCGATGGGACGGCTGGAGATCCTGGCCGCGGAGCTCCCGGGGGACGAGCCGACCACCCTGGCCCGGTCGTCTCTCGCGATCGCGTCCTGCCTCCTCCGAGAGCACCTGGGGTTCCGATCCCCATCGGTGTTCGTCTCCGCGCTCGCCGCTCGGGGGCTCCTGTCCGTTACCGTGAACGATGTCCTCGGGGCGCTCGACGAGTTCGTCGACGTGTTCAACCGGAGCGTCGAGGAACTCGTCGCCAGCGACGTCGACCCACAGGTTCATCCGCTGGGCGACGACTATCTCCCGCTGCACTACGCGTGCGACCGGTGTGGGGCGCGCCGTCGACTCCGCCGAGAGCGGACCGCAGTGGATCAGTTCGCCGTCATGACGTGTTCGTGCGGGACCGCCCACCGGTTCCACCTCGGGAGCTCGGATCTCTCGTTGGGAGAGCTGGAGGGCTCGGAGCGATGGAGCGCCGATGTCACGTTGCCGGTCTACCTCAACGATCTGGCCAGCGGGGTGGTGGCCGGACGGAGCTCCGTCCTCTACGGCCTGGTGCTCGGCGAGGTCCTGCCGAAGGTCCTCGGTCGGCCCCCGATCCCGATGCTCGTGCCGGAGGACCTGGCGGGGGCGTCCGTACCTCCGGGGTCGCCGGACAGCCTCCTGTATGAGCACCTCGTCGGAGCGTGATGAACACGGCCGACGTGCTCGCGATCGGCGCCCACCCGGACGACGTCGAGGTGGGATGTGGGGGGACCATCATCCTGGCCGCGGACGCGGACCTCGACGTCGTCGTGGCGACCCTCACCTCGGGCGAGACGGCGAGCCGGGGAACCTTGGACGACCGCGAGCACGAGGGCGAACGCGCGGCGGAGATCCTGGGAGCGACCACGTACCCGTCGCTGGGGCTTCCCGACGGCCGCGTGGGCGTCGATCCCGCGCACCGGACGGCCCTGCTCGAGCTGATCCGGGAGCTCGAGCCTCGGATCGTCCTGGCCCCGTACGAGCAGGACCGGCATCCCGATCACGCCGCCGCCGGGCGGCTGGTCCGGGAGACATCGTTCCTCGCCGGGCTCCCGCGGCTCGGCGAGGGGACGCCGCATCGGCCGGCGCACGTGTACCACTACATGGTCCACCACCCCTTCCCGCCCTCGTTCGTGGTCGACGTGTCGAGGGTCTGGGACCGGAAGTGGCGGGCCGTCCGAGCCCACGAAAGCCAGTTCGGACCCGAGGGCGGATCCCGCGGCCCGGTCGACCCCGGACGGTTTCTCCAGGTGGTCGAGGCGTGGGCGACCGTGCACGGGGCGATGATCGGCGTTGAGCGAGGGGAGGCGTTCCACTCTTCCGGCCCCGTGCCCGTCACGAGCCTGCCGGGGCTGGCTCGCCTCGAGGGCGAGGCGCCCTCGAGGTATCAGATCTTCCACTGAACCGAACCGAGCGCGGAGGGACGGGCGTCGCAGCTGCGGTAGCGACGATCTGGCGCGTTGTTGGCGATCCGGTCCCTACCTCGATTCAACCGATGCCGGTTTGTCTTGCCCGAGGAGGCCGGAAGCGGCGCAACCCCGCAGCCTTGCGAAGGCAGCCTCACTCGACAAGCGCTCGGGATTGTCGACAGCCGCGACGAGTAGCGCTCCGGCAACATCGGTCCTTTCCCCCAGGAAGGGTGTGGGGGTCGAACACTGTGTCGCAGGGGCACGTATCGCCGGGCACGACTCATTCAACTTTCCAACTCATCGTCTTCGAGCGGAGACGCACCCGTTGTCCACCACGACGGTGTGGAGCTCGACCGAACACCACTCCTTGAGCATCTTGAGCGATCAGTGCCGGGCCACAGCGCCGGGTCCGTGTACCACCCGTTCAGCTCTGCCTCGAAGAGCTCCTCGTGATGACGGACGAGCCACTCGGCGGGTTCGTCCTCGTCTTCGACCTCGACCAGGTACACGGTGTGCTCTTGGTTGACCTCGTCCACGGTCAGGGTGTGCGAGGTGGGGGAGGGATCGGCGGCATTGATCCAATCGACGAACGGCTGTTTATACCGAAGGATCAGGGCTGCTCGATTGAGCATGATCGTTCGACCGGCGGGTCATCGGCCCAGGTCACGAGGCCTCGCTCATGCCACGCGCGCATGATACTCGTGGATCAGCCCACCGAGGATCTCCCGCCGCTTGACCGCCTCGGGCCGCGCCGGCCACGCGAAGCTCCGACTCGGCGGCTGTCGAAGAAACGTGAGTGGGTGAGGCGGCACGGCATCGCTCTCCTCCACGACTCGCGTCACAGGAGCCGTGAGGATAGCTGCGGGGAAGGGTGCGAGCTAGTCGAGGATCTGGCTGGCTTGCGCGCCGCAAGACGATCGAGAAGTCGGTGTCGAAAAGACCGAGTGGACGATCAGGTTGACGCCCGCCGCTCAAGGCGCCGGCTGCGAGGACGCCCGAACGGCGCGGGCCCGCGCCGCGCCCGCGAGGTTGCCCTTTTGCTCGCAGACGCGCACGGCGTTGACCAACGCGGCGTCGCCCTCGGCTTCCCGACCGGCGACGCGCATGACGTAGCCGAGGCTCGTGAGGGCTTCGCCCTGAAGGAGCAACGAGTCGCTCGAGCGGGCGATCGCGACCGCCTCCTCGGCGCGCCCTGCCGCCTCGTCGGGCCGGTCCTGGCGAGCGCGCACCTTGGCGCGAACCGTTCGCATCAGGACCTGGGAGAAGATGTCCTCGCTTCCGGCGGTCTCCTCGCTCAGCCGCACGAGCTCCTCGGCCTCGTCGAGACGGTCCTGCGCGAAGAGCGCCTCCGCCAGCATGGCAGCGGTCGTCGAGAGCCAGGACTGCTCCCCGATGCCGCGAAGCATCTCGACCCCCGAACGCAGTTCCCCTTCGGCGGCCACGGGGTCGCCAGCCAGGATCTCCGTCCACCCGGACATCTGCGTCAGGGCCCCCAACCATCCGGGCAGCGCGACCTCCTGCAGAACCGACCGTGCCCGCACTCCCAGCTCGCGAGCCTCCGCGTAGCGCTCGCGCATCGCCTCCAGGTTGCCCTGGACGGCGAGCGCAACGGCCGTGGCCTTCCTGTCGCCGTGCGCCCGCGCGCCGATCTCGCGGCAGCGGCCGATCGCCTCCTCCACGGGCATGGGACCCGACCAGACGCCGACGGGGATCCAGGCCAAGTGCTCGAGCCCCTCCCGATGCGCGCCGGCGGCCGTGGCGTGCTGGGCTGCTTCCTCCCACGCCTCGACGGCGGTCGCGAAGTGGCCGGCGATCATGTGCGAAAGCCCAAGCAGTGCCCAGGCCTGCGCCACCCCGCGCTCGTCCTTGTGCTCTCCGAAGACCGAGATTGCGCGGGTCGCCTCGCGCGACGACTCCTCGGCCCATCCCTCGGGGTTGGTGAACATCCGGACGGCGAGGTCCAGGAGTTGTCCACGCGCCCCGAGCAGGACGTCCTCCGAGATGGCGGCGGCCCGCTGGATCTCGGCGAGCACCTCTCGCGTTGGGCCGAAGCCGCCCGTCTGCAGCAGGGCGAAGGCCAGATCCGGCAGCAGATCCATCCGGTTCCGGTCGTCGTCGGGCAGGAGCGCTGCCGCCCGGGAGAGGAGGTTGGCCGCGGCCGGCATGTCGCCCCGTGCGAGCGCCCGTTTGCCGGCCGAAGCCAGTGGCGCTGCCGCCGCCAGGCCCATCGCCCACGTGCGTTCGGTGGCGGGACCGAGCTCGCGCAACAGACGATACGCCTGTTCGAGGTGGTAGCCGACGATCTCCTCGTACTCGCCGGCGCGGTCGCGGCTCTTCTCGTGCAGCCACCGCGCGAACCGCTCGTGCAGCTCTGCGCGACGGGCCTTCGGGACCCCCTCGTACGCGGCGTCGCGAACGAGGATGTGGGTGAATCTGTAGGCGTCCTCCTCCATGAGGTCGGACCGTTCGGGACGGATCAGCTCCTTGCGGACGAGGGACGCCAGCCATCCGGCCACGTGGGCCTGGTCCTCGCGAGGTGAGAGCCCTGAGACCGCTCCCCACCAGAACACGCGCCCCACCACGGAGGCTCGCTCGATCACTTCGCGCTCGCCCGCAGCAAGCATGTCGACACGGGCGGTCAAGAGCGACTGGATCGTCGGCGGGATCGAGAGCGCGGAGAGGTCCTCGTCGACGCTCCACACCCCGTTCCGCCGGCGGAGGGAGCCCTCGTCGATCAGCATCCGAAGCGTCTCCTCGACGAACAGGGGATTGCCCTCCGTGACGTCGGCGATGCTGGTCGACGCCTCCTCCGGAAGCGGCACGTTGCCGAGCAGGGTCTGGATGAGCCGCGTGGTGTAAGGCTCCGCCAGGGGTCCAAGCTTGATCAGGACCACGTTGTCCTTGCCGGCGAGCCACTCGCCCCGGCCCTCGAGCAGCTCCGGCCGGGCCACGCATACGAGCAACACGGGCACGCCCTGGAGCCAGTCGACCAGGTACTCGAGGAGGTCGAGGAACGTGGGCTCTCCCCAGTGGATGTCGTCGAACACCACGACGAGGGGCCGGCGCCTCGCCAGCTCCTCGAACAGCTTGCGCACGGCCCAGAACGTCTCCTGGATCCCGGGCGCCACGTCGGAGATCCCGAGCAGGGCGGTCAGGCGCTGCCGGATGAGGCCGGCGTCGGCAACTCCCTCGAGGAGCGTCGCGAACTTCGCGTCGGCCTGCTCGGGCGAGTCCGTCTCGGTGACCCCGGCCGACTCCCGAAGGACGCCGACGATCGGCCAGAAGGTGATGCCTTCGCCGTAGGGGAGGCAACGGCCACTGACGACCCTGACGTCCACCGGCAGCTCGGCGAGGAATTCCGCCGTCAGCCGCGACTTGCCGACGCCCGGCGCCCCGAGCACCGTCACGACCTCGCACCGACGAGCCTCGTTCGTCCGCTGGAACGCCGCCCGAAGCTGCTCGAGCTCGCGATCGCGACCGACGATCGGCGAGTCCAGACCGAGGAACCCGCGAGGCGGAGCCTCGGCGCCGACGTCGAGTAACCTTCGTGCTCGGACCGGGGTGGCCTTCCCCTTGATCGCGAACGGGCCGACCGCTTCGGTCGGCGCGACGTTCCTGACGAGTCGGTACGTCGCCTCGCTCAGCAGGATCTCTCCGGGCTCGGCGGCCTGTTCCAGGCGGGCCGCGACGTTGACCGTGTCGCCGGTGACGAGCGTTCCACCCGTCTTGGGGTCTCCGGTGACCACCTCCCCGGTGTTCAGGCCGGTGCGCGTGGCGACCGTGACACCCCACGCCCGCCTGAACTCCTCGTTCAGCGTTCGCAGGGCGTCGCGCATCACGACGGCAGCGCGCACCGCCCGATGGGCATCGTCCTCGTGCGCGACGGGGGCGCCGAAGACGGCCACGATCGCGTCGCCGATGAACTTCTCGACCAGCCCGCCGTGCCGCTCCAGGATGACCTTCATCGCCTCGAAGTACCGCGTCATGACGCGCCGGAGCGATT
>DASUTW010000052.1:0-3588 GCA_036374395.1 Actinomycetota bacterium | reverse complement strand
CCCCGACCCGGTCCGCGTCCCGGCCGACGACGACGAGTTCGAGGCCGTCCTTCTGCTCTTCGTCCTCCACCACATGCCCGCATGGGAGGACCAGGTCCGGCTGCTCGCCGACGCGGCACGCGCGGCGAGCAGCCGGCTCATCGTGATCGAGGACACGCCGCTGCACCGGATCGACCGCGCCTTCAACGTGGCCTGGGACTGGCTGCTGAACCTGCGGCACGGCGTCCCCAAGCCCTTCACGTTCCGCGACGTCGAGGGGTGGAGACGGGTCTTCGCCGACCTGGAGCTGCGAGAGCGCCACGCGGAGACCTACCGCCCCCTCTGGCCCACCCTCGGCACCTACCACCACACGCTCTTCGTGCTCGAGACCTGAGGCCCGAGGGGTCGTTGGTACGATGCCCGACGTGTCCCTCGAGTGGATCGCCGATCCAGGCGTCTTCGAGCTGGACGACTGGGAGCGGCTCCGCGCGGCCGACCCCGAGGCCACCTTCTTCCACACGCCCTCGTTCCTGAGGATCTACCGGGAGCAGCTGGGCGAGGGGACGCCCCTCGTGGGGCTGGTCCGTCGGGACGACCGGGCGATCGGCCTCTCCCCCTTCGAGATCTCCGGCGGCCTGCTCTCGTTCCTGGGCGGGTTCGAGGTGACCGACTATTTGGGGCCCGTGGGCCGGCCCGAGGACCGGGCCCGGGTGGCCGAGGAGCTGATGACCGGGCTCGCCGCCCGCCAGGACTGGGACCGAGGCGACCTGGAGGGCCTGCCCGAGGACGGCACGTGGCTGGCAGCGCTGGCCGACGCGGCGGACGCGGCCGGGCTGCGGACCGAGATCGGGGACGACGACGTGGCCCCGAGGCTCGAGCTCCCCTCGACCTGGGACGAGTACCTGGCCGGGCTCAAGCCCAAGCAGCGGCACGAGATCCGGCGCAAGGACCGACGCTTCCGCGAGCGGTTCGCCGAGGTCCGGCTCCGGGCCTCCACCCCCGATACCCTGGACCGTGACCTCGATCGGTTCGTGGAGATGCACCGGGCCAGCGAGGGGCCGAAGGGGACCTTCATGGAGGAGGCGATGGTGGGATTCTTCCGCCGCCTCGGACGAGAGCTGCTGCCCACCGGCGTGTTCCGGCTCACGTTCCTCGAGGGGGACGGCGAGGCCGTGGCCGGCCTGGCGTCCTTCCGGTTCGAGGGCCAGGTGCTCCTCTACAACTCCGCCTTCGATCCCCGGCACCGCGGGGTCGCGCCCGGCATGGTGCTCGTGGCGGAGGTCATCCGGGAGGCGATCGCCGAGGGCTGCGCCCGCCTCGACATGCTGAAGGGGGACCTCGGCTACAAGTACCGGTTCGGCGCGCGGCCCAGGGCCATCCGGAGGCTCCGCCTCGAGCGTAGCTAGCGAGGCGCGATCGCGCTCGCGAACCGCCGGATCACCACGTCCCAGCCCCACTCCCGCTCGGCCCGGGCCCGGGCGGCCTTGCCCAGCCTGCGGGCCTCCGACGGATCCCGGAGGAGGGCCACGAGCGCCTCGGTGACGTCCGAGACGTCGGCACCGTCGACGACGAAGCCGGTCTCCCCGTCGAGGACCGCCTCCGGCGCGCCGCCCGATCGCCCGGCGATCACGGGACGCCCGGTCGCGGCGGCCTCCAGGTACACGATGCCCAGCCCCTCCACCTCGAAGCCGAAGCGCTCGTCGCGGCAGGGCATGGCGAAGACGTCGCAGGCGGCGTAGTGGGCCGGGAGCTCTTCCTCGGGCACCTCCCCCGCGAAGATCACCGTCCCGTCCACCCTGCTCCGGAGGCGGGCCAGCGCCCCTCGATGCGGTCCGTCGCCCACGAGCAGGAGCGCGGCGTCGGGGACGTGCCGAAGCACGCGGGGCCAGGCCCGGAGCAGCACGTCCTGCCCCTTCCGGGGGACGAGCCGGGAGATGCACGCCACCACGAGGCGGTCGCTCAGACCGTGGCGCGCTCGCACTTCGAGCCCGCTCACCCCGGGGTGGAAGCGCTCCAGGTCCACCCCCGGGGGGAGCGGCATGCGCTCCACCTGCCACGGGATGGCCCGACGGAGCTTGTGCTGCATGAACCGGCTGACGGTGAAGACCACCCGCGCCTCCGAGAAGGCACGCCGCATCCGCGAGCGCACCACGGGCATGGCCGCGAGCATGAACTCGAGGCCGTGGGTCAGCATGGCGTAGGGCACGCCCGTGGCCGCCTTGAGGCCGGGACCCAGCTCGCCCAGCGGGTAGCCGTGGCCGAACAGCACGATCTCGGCTCCGGTCTCGTCAAGGAGCGAGAGGACGCGGCGGCGGAGCTCGGGCGTGGGGACCAGCATCCTCCGGTGACGCAGGACGGGGAAGGGCTGCGCCTCGTCGAAGGCCTCCCACCCCTCCCACGGGGGGGCCAGGACGGTCACCCGGTCGGGTGGGAGGTTCCGCACGAGGTCGTGGACGTACCGCTGGGTCCCGCCCACGCGGGGAGGGAAGTCGTTGGTCACGACGAGGATCCGTGGGAGGAGATCCTGAGGGCGGTCGGCGGCGGCGTCCACCCGGTGATTATCCTGCACCCATGGGACGAGCGACCGACCTGTCCGCCGTGCTCGAGGGGCGGGCGTACGCGGAGCTGCTGGGCTGGCGCATCGTGGAGGTCTCGGGGGCCGATGCTCGGGCGTGGCTCCACGACCTGCTGATGGCCGACGTGGCCTCGCTGAGCCCCGCCCGGGCCCGCCGGGCGCTGATGCTCAAGCCCACCGGCCACATCCGGGCCGACCTGACGGTGGCGTCCCGCGGCGACGGCTTCCTCCTCGTCCAGGACCCTCGCCAACCCACGCCGATCGACCTCCTCCTCGCCCCGTACGTGCTCTCCGCCGACGTCCGTCTCGAGGACCGGAGCGACAGGCTCCGGGCCGTGGCCTTCCCGGAGCGTCCGGCGGAGGGTGCGGACGCCTACGCTCCCTCGGCCAGCGGCCCGGGCCACGACGTGATCCTCGCCCGCGAGGCAGTCGTCGAAGCGCGAGGAGCGCAGGAGGTCGGGCTCGAGGCGATCGAGGTGTGGCGGATCGCCCGGGGCGAGGCACGCTTCCCGCAGGACCTCGGGGACCGGTCCCTCCCCAACGAGGCCGGGCTGGAGGCCCTGATCGAGGACGCCGAGAAGGGCTGCTTCCTGGGCCAGGAGGCGGTGGCCAAGACGCGAACGCTGGGGAGACCGCCGTTCGCCGTGATCCGGGCCCGAGCGGGCGAGCCCGTGGAGGAGGGGCAGGCGGTCCGAGCCGGTGACGACGAGGTGGGCGAGGTCACGAGCGCCGCGGAGGTAGACGGCGGATGGGCCCTGATCGCGCGGGTGCGTTGGTCGAGCCGCGAGGGGCCGCTCACCGTCGGCGACCGCGCCATCGAGGTTCGGGGCCTAGCGACCGGCTGACCGCTTGCGGGAGGCTCGGCCCTTCGAGCCCTTCCCGGAGGAGGTCCGCTTCCTGGAGGCCGCCTTCTTCGTGGGGGGCGTCGGCGCGGCCCTGCTCCCGCCCGACACTCGCTGGGGCCGGAGGGCCGCGCCGGCGCCCCCCACCCCGTCGCCGTCGGCCGGCGCCCGGTACGCCAACTCTCCGGCCAG
>DASUTW010000051.1:0-2646 GCA_036374395.1 Actinomycetota bacterium | reverse complement strand
GAGAGCGCGGCGCCGCCGCCGCCGAACATGTCGGAGAGCCCGCCTCCCCGTCCCGCGTGGAGCAGGATGAACACGATCAGCAGCAGGGCCGAGAGCACGTTGATGACGATCAGGATCGCGTCGAGCATCAGGCCGACGACTCTACCACGGCGTGGTCCTCGAGCGGGAAGTGGCACGCGGCGAGCTGGCCGCGGTGGTGGGGCTCGAGGGGCGGCTCGATGTCCGAGCAGGTCGGGAACTGGGCCTTCGGACACCGGGGATGGAACCGGCACCCCGACGGAGGGTCGATCGGGGACGGCACGTCGCCCTCGATCACGATGCGTCGCTTCAGCTCCGCCGCCTTCGGGTCCGGGATCGGGACGGCCGACAGCAGCGCGCCCGTGTACGGGTGCTTCGGGTTCCGGTACAGAGTGTCTCCCGGCGCGATCTCGACGATCTTCCCCAGGTACATGACCGCGACCCTGTCGCTCATGTGCTTCACGACCGAGAGGTCGTGGGCGATGAACAGATAGGTGAGGTTGAACTCCTCCTGGAGGTCCTCCAGGAGGTTGAGGATCTGCGCCTGGATCGAGACGTCGAGGGCCGAGACGGGCTCGTCGGCCACGATCAGGCGCGGCCGGAGGGCGAGGGCGCGGGCCACGCCGATCCGCTGGCGCTGGCCGCCCGAGAACTCGTGCGGGTAGCGGTTGTAGTGCTCTGGGTTGAGGCCGACGAGCTCCATCAGGTCCTGGACCTCTCGCTTGATCCCGGCCTTGGGCGTGGTGCCGTGGACGCGGAACGGCTCGCCGATGATCGATCCCACGGTCTTCCGGGGATTGAGCGAGGCGAAGGGATCCTGGAAGATCATCTGCATCTCGCCGCGGAGCTCCCGCATCCGGCGGCGCCCATACCTCGTGATGTCCTGCCCGTCGTAGAAGACCTGTCCGTCGGTGGCCTCCAGGAGCTTCATGATGAGCCGGGCCGTGGTGGACTTGCCGCAGCCGGTCTCACCCACCAGGCCGACCGTCTCGCCGGGATAGACCTCGAGGTCGATCCCGTCCACGGCGTGGACGGCGCCCACCTTCCGCTGGAAGATGACGCCTCGCGTGATCGGGAAGTGCTTCTTCAGGCCGACCACCTTGACCAGCGGCGTCCGCGAGGAGTCGGGCTCGGGAGCCATGGGAGCCTGCGGCGCGGGGATCGCCTCGGTCACGTGACGGCCACCTCCTCCTGGAAGATGCGCTCCTTCTCCGCGAGCGGCAGGTGACAGGCCGAGCGGTGCGAGCCCGACTCGTCGGCGAGGAGCCGGGGCACCTCGACCTTGCAGACGTCCATGACGTAGGGGCACCTCGGGTGGAACGGGCAGCCCGGGGGGACCTGGATCAGCGAGGGCGGGAGACCGGGGATCGACCGGAGGCGTTCGCTGCGGGGCTGGTCGAGGCGGGTGAGCGATCCCAGCAGGCCCCACGTGTAGGGGTGGTGCGCGTCGTAGTAGATGTCCTGGCGCGTCCCGTACTCGGCGGGCTTGCCGGCGTACATCACCATGATGTTGTCGCAGTGCTCTGCGACGACGCCGAGGTCGTGCGTGATGATCACGACGGCCGCGCCGAACTCCTCCTTGAGGCGGTCGATCAGGTCGAGGATCTGCGCCTGGACCGTCACGTCGAGCGCGGTCGTGGGCTCGTCCGCGATCAGGAGGTCGGGGTTGAGGGCGAGCGCCATGGCGATCATGGCCCGCTGGCGCATCCCTCCCGAGTACTCGTGGGGGTACTGGCGCGCCCGCTCCTCGGGGCGGGGGATGCCCACGCGCCGGAGCATCTCGACGGCCTGGTCCATCGCCTCCCGCTTCGAGATCTTCTCATGCGTGACGATGGCCTCGACGATCTGCCTGCCCACCTTGTAGTAGGGATGGAGCGAGGTCATGGGGTCCTGGAAGATCATGCTGGCCTTGCTCCCGCGGAACTCTCGCAGCTCGTCTTCGGGGGTCTGAAGGAGATCCTTGCCCCGGAAGAGGATCTGCCCCGAGATGTCGGCCTCCCGCCGGCCGACCAGGCCCAGGACGGTGAGGAACGTGACGCTCTTGCCGGAGCCGGACTCGCCCACCACGCCGAGGGTCTCCCCGGGCTCCACCGTGAAGGAGACGCCGTCCACGGCCTTCACGACGCCGTCCTCGGTCGGGAAGTGAACCCGCAGGTCCCTCACCTCGAGCAGCGGCTCAGCCACCCGGCCCCCTCTCTCGATCGTCGTCCACGGGGTCTAGGTATACCTCACGCGGGGGTCCAGGAACGCGTAGACGATGTCCACCACGAGGTTGGCCACGACGATGAAGAACGCGGCCAGCATCGTCACGCCCATCACCGCGGGGATGTCGTTCGTGACCAGCGATCGGATCGCGAACTGCCCGATGCCGGGAAGGTTGAACACGGTCTCGGTGATGATGGCCCCCCCGAGCAGGATCCCCATGTCCATCCCGAACATCGTGACGACCGGGGTCAGGGCGGAGCGCAGGCCGTGCCGCAGGATCACCCGTCGCTCGGAGAGCCCCTTGGCCCGCGCCGTCCTCATGTAGTCCTCCCCCATCGTCTCGATGAGGTTCCCGCGGACCATCCTGGCGTAGAACGCCGCGAACGAGAGCGAGATCACGATCCACGGCATGATGAACCGGCC
>DASUTW010000050.1:0-2002 GCA_036374395.1 Actinomycetota bacterium | reverse complement strand
AGTCCGGACTCCACAGGGCAGGGTGCTGGGTAACACCCAGGCGGGGCGACCCGCGGAAAGTGCCACAGAGAGCAGACCGCCTCCCTCGGGAGGTAAGGGTGAAACGGTGAGGTAAGAGCTCACCAGCGCGGCGGGCGACCGTCGCGGCTCGGCAAACCCCACCCGGAGCAAGGCCAAGCAGGGAGCGGACGGCCCGTCCGATGCTCCCGGGTAGGCCGCGCCGAGGGCCGTGGCGACACGGCTCCCAGAGAGATGGTCGCCGCCCCTTCGGGGGACACAGAATCCGGCTTACAGGCCCGCTCCTCGGCACCACCTCTGCGCTACCGTTGGTCCTCGTGGCGACCCTGGTGACCCCTCGGCGGGCCCTGGCCCTCGCGTTCCTTCTCGTGGTGGGAGGCGTGCTCGTGGCGCTCGTGGCGAGCGCCGACCGCGCCTCGCCCACGGACCCGATCGAGGTCTCGGGCCCGATGCCCGACGTCGAGGAGCCCTCGATCAACGGGATGGGGGAGGTCACGCCCTCGCTCTACCGGGGGAAGGTCGTGCTCGTGAACTTCTGGGCTTCGTGGTGCGGCCCGTGCCGCCGGGAGCAGCCGGGGCTCTCGCGCCTGTGGGAGGAGTACCGGGACCGGGGCGTCCAGTTCCTCGGCGTGGACTTCCGCGACGACCGGGCGGCCGGCCTCGCCTACCTCGATGAGTTCGACGTGCCCTACCCCTCGGTGGAGGATCCCACGGGGATCATCGCCCACCGCTTCGGCGTGCCGTACCTCCCCGCGACGATCCTCGTGGACCGGGCGGGGGAGATGCGCCTTCGGCTCGTGGGGGCTCAGACCGAGGAGGCACTCCGCGTCCACCTGGAGGAGCTGCTGTCCGAGGCCTGAGCCTCAGCTTTGCGGGAGGCTCGTCAGGGCCAGGATGTTGCCGTCGGGGTCCTTGAACCAGGCGGTCTGCTGATCCCCGAACGTGGCGATGCCCTCCACGGTCTTCAGCTCCGGGAAGTCGTACTCCTCGAAGACCACGCCCCGCTCGCGGAGGTCGGCGACCGCCTCGGGGACGTCGTCCACCAGGAACTCGGCGGTCGTGGCCTGGTTGGTGCCGGCGAACCCGCTGGGGTAGAGCAGGAGGTCCCGGTCGCCGATCTTGAACCAGGAGCCGTCGAAGTCATCGCGGTCGGGCTCGATGCCGAGCTTCTCCGCGTACCAGGCCTTCGCGGCCTCGAGGTCCCGCACCGGGATCGTCGGGTGCACCGACCGTGGCTTGAACATCAGTTCTCCTCTCTCAGAGCTTCTTCAGCGCGGCGTCGAAGACGTGCGTGAGCTCGCGGGCGCCGGTGGGGAAGGCCGTGATGTTGTCCACGAGGACGTCGAGGGGGGTGCCGAGCTTGATCGCGAGCGCCGGCAGGTGGATGAGCTCGGAGGCGGCAGGGGCGGCCGCGAAGGCCCCCAGCACCTGCCGGCGCTCGCGATCCACCACCACCGTCAGGTGGCCCGTCGAGCCCTCGGTCAGAAAGCCGCGGGTCGTCGCGGCGAAGTCGGTCGTCTCCTCGAAGGCGTCGATGCCCTCGTCCCGAGCCTCCTCCACCGTGAGCCCCACCGAGGCGATCTCGGGGTCGGTGAAGACGGCCTTGGGCACCGCGGTCAGGTCGGCCCGGGCCTCCCGACCCAGCGCAGTCATGGCCGCCACCCGCCCGTGGTAGACGGCCACGTGCGTGAACTGCGGTCCGCCCGCCGCGTCGCCGGCCACGAGCACGCCGTCGCCGATCCGCATCGTGTCGTCGTGGGTCGGGGGAGCCCCTCGGTCGTCGAGCTCGATCCCCGCCTCCTCCAGGCCGAGCTCTCGGAGGTCGGTCGGCCGCCGCCCGATCGCGATCAGGAGCTCCGAGCCCACGGCTGTGGATCCGTCGGTGAGGTGCACGACCCGCCCCGGTCCGTCGCGCTCCACCCGCTCGGCCGTGACGTCCGTCCGGATCTCGACCCCGTCCTCCTTCAGGCGCTCCGCCAGCACG
>DASUTW010000049.1:0-7377 GCA_036374395.1 Actinomycetota bacterium | reverse complement strand
GGTGCCGGTCAGCGGCACGATGTTCATCCCGAGGTCCCGGCGATGCTCGAGGAACAGGTGGAACAGGCGCTCGGGCCGCAGCGTCTCGGCCACCGCCGTCAGCGCGTAGCCCTGCAGCGTCATCCAGTGCCCCGCCACGTCCCAGTTCCCGAGATGCGGGAGGCAGAAGAGCGCCCCCCTCCCCTGCTCGAGGGCGGCGTCCACGAACTCCAGCCCTCGCATGTCGAAGCGCTTGCGGACCAGCTCGGGAGCCAGAGCCCGCAGGAGGAAGGTGTCGTACCAGTAGCGGCCATAGGAGTCGAACGCCTCGCGGACCGCGGCCCGCACCTCCAGGCTGTCCGGGGGCTTGCCCAGCACCCGAGACAGGTTCCGGGAGACGACGCGCCGCTGGGCATGGTTGCGGGCGTGCTCGACGGCCGCCGCGGCCGAGAACAGACGCCGCCCGACGCGCTCGGGCAGCGCCCGGGCCGCCCACGCGGCGCTGCGGTAGTACCAGTACGAGAAGGTCTCGGCGAACGTCTCCCGCTCGGTCACGACGGCTCCCGCTGACGGGCGACCTGGACCGACCTGGCCAGGGCGGCGGCGATCGAGATCGCCGCAGCCCCCCACAGGCCGAGCTCGGCCTCCCCGGCGACCAGGCCCGCGGCGAGGACGACCATCGCCAGGGGCCAGGCCAGGCCCCAGGCGCCCGCCTCGAACCCGAGCCCGGATGCCTTCACCTCGAGGTACGCGGCCACGTAGGAGCCGGCCAGGGCCACGAGCGCCGCGGCCCCGGCCCGCTCCGGCAGCAGCGACCAGGCCACCGCTCCCAGGATGGCCGCGTCCACGATCCGTTCCAGCATGGAGGCCGCGAACCCCACGCGGGGCTCGCCCGACTCCCGGGCACTCCACCCGGCCACCACCACGCCGAGCACGGCGACCGCCGCCGCCGCGCCGGCCATCTGGAGCTCATCGACGAGCACGAAGACCGCCGACGAGGCCGCCGCCAGGACCGCGCCGACGAGGATCGTCCACACCGACGAGGGGCGGGGTCGGATGGTCTGCTCCATGGGGGATGCGAGCGTAGCACGGCGTCCCCGGGGCCCCGGCGGCCGGAACGCCCTCTCGGGGCCCCGCCTATAATTTGGGGAACGCCGACCCCATGAGGTGCCGATGAATACCTACGAACCGAACGCGATCCGCAACGTCCTGCTCGTCGGACACGGGGGCACCGGGAAGACGACCCTCGCCGACGCCCTCCTCTTCGCCGCCGGAGCCACCACCCGGATGGGCACCGTGGAGGAGGGCAACACCGTCACCGACTTCGAGGCCGAGGAGCAGAAGAAGCAGATCAGCGTCTCGCTGGCGCTGGCCCCCTTCGACTGGAGGGCCACGAAGATCAACCTCCTCGACGCCCCCGGCTACGCCGACTTCATCGGGGACGTGCAGGCCGCGCTCCGGGCGGCCGATGCCTGCCTGTTCGTGGTCTCGGCGGTGGACGGCGTCCAGGTCCAGCACGAGGTCGTCTGGGAGATGGCCGTGGAGGCGGGGCTGCCGCGGGCCGTCTTCGTCAACAAGATCGACCGGGAGCGCGCCTCGTTCGAGCGGACGCTGGATCAGCTGGTGCAGGCGTTCGGGACCCAGGTGGCCCCCCTGCAGTTCCCCATCGGCGAGGAGCACGACTTCGAGGGCGTGGCGGATCTCCTGAGCGGCAGGGCGTATCGGTACCCGAGCGGGCCGCAGAGCGAGGAGAGCGACTGGCCCGACGACATCGCGGGGAAGGCCGAGCCGATGCGCGAGAAGCTGACCGAGGCCGTGGCCGAGGGCGACGACGCGATGCTGGAGAAGTACCTGGAGGAGGGCGAGCTGAGCGCCGAGGAGATCACCTCGGGCGTGAAGACGGGACTTCTCCAGGCGCGCTTCGTGCCGGTCCTGGTCGGCTCGGCGGCCTCCGCCAAGGGCGTCGACCGCCTCGCCGACCTCATCGTGGACGCCTTCCCCGCCCCCACGGATCGGCCGCCCGTCAAGGTGATGACGAAGGCAGGCGAGGAGGAGGAGCGCGAGGCCGACCCGAACGGGCCCCTCACCGCCTTCGTCTTCAAGAGCTTCTCGGACCCCTACGTGGGCCAGATCTCGCTCTTCCGGGTCCTGTCGGGCCGGATGCGGCCCGACTCGACCGTGCACAACGCGACGAAGGGCTCCGACGAGCGGATCCACCAGGTGTTCACCCTGAGGGGTAAGGAGCACGAGAACGTCTCCGACGTGCCCGCCGGGGACATCGCCGCGGTGTCGAAGCTCTCGGACACGGCGACCGGCGACACGCTGACGACGAAGGAGGCGGCGGCGACCCTCCCCGCGGTGGAGTGGGCAGAGCCCCTCTACGCGGTGGCCGTCCACCCGAAGACCCAGGGCGACGAGGACAAGCTCTCCACCGCGCTCCAGCGGATCCAGGACGAGGACCCCACGATCCGCGTCGAGCGTCGCGTCGAGACCGGCCAGACCGTCGTCACCGGGATGGGCGAAGCCCACATCGACGTGCTGATCGAGCGCATGCACCGGAAGTTCGGGGTGGAGGTGACCACCGAGCCGGCCAAGGTCGCGTTCAAGGAGACGATCCGGGGGAAGGCCGAGGGCCTGGGCCGACACGTGAAGCAGTCCGGCGGGCACGGCCAGTACGGCGTGTGCAACATCCGCATCGAGCCACTCACGAGGGGTGAGGGCTTCGTCTTCGAGGACGAGATCTTCGGCGGCGCGCTCCCGAACCAGTTCATCGGATCGGTGGAGAAGGGCATCGTCAAGGCGATGCAGGAAGGGGTCCTGGCGGGGTTCCCGGTCGTGGACGTGAAGGTCACCCTCTACGACGGGAAGTACCACTCGGTCGACTCCTCGGACATGGCGTTCCAGATCGCCGGGGCGCTCGCGTTTCGGGACGCGACCCAGAACGCGGGGGTCGTGTTGCTCGAGCCCATCGTGGACGTCGAGGTGCTCGTCCCCGAGGGGATGACCGGCGACATCATGGGCGACCTCAACTCGAAGCGGGGGAAGGTCCAGGGGATGGACCCCACCGGCACCGGGAAGACGAGGATCCGGGCTCAGGTCCCGCTCACAGAGATGACGCGCTACCCCATCGACCTGCGGTCCATCACCGGGGGGCACGGGACCTTCTCCATGACGTTCTCGCACTACGAGGAGGTCCCCTCGCACATCGCGGACCGGCTGGTCCAGGAGCTGAAGGCCGAGGGCGCCGAGGAGTAGCCGTCCGTGCACGAGACCCCGGAGGATCTCGAGCGGCTCGGGAAGGTCCTGGACGAGAGCCACGCCGGCGGCGGCGGCCACCTTCGGAGCATCCTCCAGGACGAGCGCAGGATCAGCGCCGACGAGCTGCCCGAGCTGCTGCCCGGCGTCCAGGTGATGGTCCTGTCGACCGTGACGTCCGACTGCCGCCCGATCGCGGGGCCGGTGGACGGACTCTTCTACCGGGGGGCGTTCCACTTCGGGACGTCGGCCGGGTCGGTCCGCTTCAATCACCTGAGCAGGCGGCCACAGGTGAGCGCGGTGCACGCGAGGGGCGAGGAGCTCGTGATTGCGGTGCACGGTGAGGCCCGCCCGGCCGACGTGACGGCGGCAGAGCACGAGGGGTTCCGTTCGTACCTGCTCGAGGTGTACCCGGACTGGGAGACGTGGTGGGGCGAGGCCCCGCCCCCCTACTTCCGGATCGAGCCCCGGAAGATGTTCGCCTCGCGGCTCCCCGGCGCCTAGCTAGCCCTTCGAGGAGCTGTAGAAGGGGTCGGTGCCCGAGGCGTGGTCGGTGACGTCGGCCACACCCTGGATCTCGGGGACGAGCTGGCGGAGGGAGCGCTCGATCCCCTGACGCAGGGTGACCGCCGCCATGGAGCAGCCCTGGCAGCCGCCGGAGAGGCGGAGGTATGCCACGCCCTCCTTGAGGCCGGCCAGCTCCGCGTGGCCTCCGTGCATCGCGATGCTGGGGTTGATGTGGCGGTCGAGGACCTCGATCACCTGCTGGGCGGTGTCCCCCTCGAGGGTGCCGCGCAGCTCCTCGGGGATCTCGGCCTGGGCCGCGGGGCTCGCGGCCTGCTCGTGCCCCGCGTGGTCGTGGCCGGCATGCCCCCCACCCAAGGGAGCCAGCGGCAGCATCCGCTTGGGCCGGTTCGGGTTGTCGATCGTCCAGGACTGACCGTCGGGGGCGAGGTCGACGACCGCGCCGCGCAGCTTCTTCATCGAGTCCTGGGGGACGATCATCGGGATGTCGTCGTGCTGGAGGACGACGTCGCCCGGGCCCGCGTCCTCAAGAAGCTCGAACGACATGTCGTGCACGTAGCGCCCGTCCCGCTCCCCCGCCACCGCGATCCGCAGGCCGAGCGAGTCCGGGGCAGGGTCCTGGGCCCGCAGGCCGAGCAGGGCCTCTCGAGCCTGCGCGGTGATCGTGAGGAGCTCGTCCTTCGGCTGTTCGCTCATCACTGCCTAGGATACAGGCGTGGCCCGGATCCTCTTGCTCCTGCCCGCGACGGCCTACCGCGCGGACGACTTCCTCGAGGCCGCCGAGGCGCTCGGGGTCGAGGTCGTCGTGGCCTCCGACCGCCGCCCCGCCCTCGCCGCGCAGATGGAGGACCGGGCGCTGACCGTTCCGATGTCGGACCCGGACGCAGCCGCCAAGCGGATCGAGCGGTTCGGCAGGGAGCACGCGATCGACGCGGTCGTGCCGGTGGACGACCGCGGGGTGGTGGTGGCGGCGGTGGCCGCCGAGCGGCTGGATCTGCCCCACAACCCGCAGGGGGCGGCCACCGCCGCCACCGAAAAGCTCAGGATGCGCCGGGCTCTGGCCGCGGCCGGCGTCCCCCAGCCCGGGTTCCGGGTCCTCGGCCCGGAGGACGCCGCGGGGGACCTGGCGGACGAGCTGGGCTACCCGGTCGTCCTCAAGCCGGTGTCGCTCTCGATGAGCCGCGGCGTCCTCCGGGCCGACAGCCCGCGGGAGGCCCGGGCCGCCGCCGGGCACATCCGGGAGATCCTGGCCCGGGCCCGGGAGGATCCTCTCGGTCCGCTGCTGGTGGAGCGGTACGTCCCCGGCCAGGAGATGGCCCTGGAGGGCCTGCTCCTCCGGGGCGATCTCGAGACCCTGGCCCTGTTCGACAAGCCCGAGCCGATGGAGGGGCCGACCTTCGAGGAGACGATCTACGTCACGCCCTCGCGGGAGCCGTTCGAGATGCAGGACTCGGTGCGAACCCTCGCGGCCGGCGCCGCGAAGGCGATGGGGCTGCGCGAGGGCCCGATCCACGCCGAGGTGAGGCTCGGGCCGTCCGGGCCCGTCGTGCTCGAGGTGGCGGCCCGCTCGATCGGCGGCCTCTGCTCCCGCTCCCTCCGCTTCGGGGCGGGCATCTCGCTGGAGGAGGTGATCCTCCGGCACGCGCTCGGCCTTCCGACCGACGACCTCCGCCGCGAGTCGGCGGCCTCGGGCGTCCTGATGCTGCCCGTGCCATCAGCCGGGACGCTGGTCGAGGTCCGGGGCCAGGACGAGGCCGGGGCCGTCCCCGGGATCGAGGGGGTGACGATCACGATCCCGCCCGGAGGGGAGCTCGTCCCGCTGCCCGAGGGCGACCGCTACCTCGGCTTCGTCTTCGCCCGTGCCGAGACGCCCGCCGAGGTGGAGGCCGCGCTGCGCGAGGCGAGGGACCGGCTCGAGCCCGTCATCGAGTGATCAGCGGCGCCGCCGGAGGGCATCGACCGCCGACAGCGCCAGGAACGCGGGGACCGCGATCGCCAGCAGGGCGGCTCCCTCCCACACGGCGTCGGGGAGGGCCGTCTCGTCCCCCGTGGCCCACGTCATGAAGAAGAGGACGATCAGCAGAAACACCAGGTAGCCGATCGAGACCGTCAGCGCCACCTCCCTCGGCGACCGCTCGAACCGCCGTGGAGGCCAGCGGCGGCGGAGGGAGACCAGCATGGCGACGACGAGGACGTAGATCGTGAGGAGGGGCGGGACGACCTCGCGGAGGATCCGACTCACGGCTCGCGGAGCAGGAAGCGCCAGCCCCGGACGAACAGGTGCCACCCGATCCAGATCCAGAAGCCGAAGAGGACCCATCTCGCGACCGGGTGCCGGGTGATGGCGCGGAGCATGTCCGAGAGGGTGGGCCAGCCTTCGCGCACCAGGCCCATGCCCTGGACGACCAGCAGCGCCGCGAAGATCAGGCCCCAGAGGACGGCCGCCGTGGCGCTCAGCCGCGTCATGCGGGCTAGCATAGCCCTTGACGAATTTCCGACCCAGCAGGTAGGGTTTCGGCCGCCCGAAGGTTGGGCGTTAGGGTTACCTTACGGGGGAACGATCGATGAGGACCGCTCGCATCGCCATGGCCCTGATCGTCCTGTCCCTCTCGGCCGCCGCCTGCGGGGACGGGGAGGCGGGCGAAGATCAGGACGTCTCGCTCACCGTGTACTCGGGCCGCGACGAGGAGTTCATCGGGCCGCTGTACGAGCGGTTCGAGGACGAGACCGGGATCGACCTCGAGGTCCGCTACGGGGACTCCGCGGAGTTGGCCGCCACGATCCTGGAGGAAGGCGAGGCAAGCCCGGCCGACGTGTTCGTCTCCCAGGACGCCGGAGCCCTGGGGGTCGTGGCCGACCAGGGGCTGCTGAGCGAGATCGACCCGGAGATCCTGGACCGGGTGGACGAGCGGTTTCGCTCCCCCGAGGGCCTCTGGGTGGGGGCCTCGGGCCGGGCCAGGGTGATCGCCTACAACACCGAGACGGTGAGCGAGAGCGAGCTCCCGACCACCGTGCTGGACCTCGCCGGCCCGGCGTACGAGGGTCGGGTCGGGTTCCCCCCCACGAACGCGTCCTTCCAGGCCTTCGTCGCGGCCATGATCATCACCGAGGGGGAGGACGCGACGCGCAGCTTCCTCCAGGGGCTCGCCGACAACGACCCGAGGCTGTTCGAGTCGAACTCCGACACGGTTCGGGCCGTGGCCGCGGGAGAGGTGGACTTCGGGCTCGTGAACCACTACTACAGGTACGAGGTGGAGGCGGAGGACGGGCCGATCCCGGTCGAGAACCACTTCCTGGCGGGAGGGGATCCCGGCGCCCTGGTGAACGCGGCCGGCGCCGGCGTGCTGGCCTCCTCCGACGCCCCGGATGCCTCGATGCGCCTCCTCGACTTCCTCACGGGCGAAGAAGGCCAGCGATACTTCGCCACGGAGACCTTCGAGTACCCGGTGGTACCCGGGATCGAGCCGGGCGAGGATCTTCCGCCGCTGGCCGAGATCGAGTCGCCTTCGATCGACCTCTCCGACCTCGGGGCAACGCTGGAGCCGGCGCTGCGCCTGCTGGCCGAGGTGGGGCTGCTGTGAGCGTGGGGGTCGCGGCGGCCGAGCCCGCGGCGCGGGC
>DASUTW010000048.1:0-3601 GCA_036374395.1 Actinomycetota bacterium | reverse complement strand
GAGGGCTGGTTGAGGGCGTAGGTGGCGACCTTGCCCCAGGGCTTGTCCACGATCATGCGTCACGCTCCTTCGGGAGGGAGCTCATCAGGCTGGCGATCTCGATCGCGGCCACCGCTGCGTCCCACCCCTTGTTGCCGTGCTTGCCGCCCGCCCGCTCCAGCGCCTGGTCGAGCGTGTCGGTCGTGAGGATGCCGAGGATGCAGGGCACGCCGGTCTCCAGCGCCACCTGCTGGGCCCCGCCGGCCGACTCCCGCGCCACCACGTCGAAGTGGGCCGTCTCCCCCCGGATGACCGCGCCGAGGCAGACCACCGCCTCGACCTCGCCCGAGCGAGCGAAGCGGCGGGCCACGACGGGGATCTCGAAGGACCCGGGGACCCAGGCCACCTCGACGTCCTCGTCGGCCACACCGTGATGGCGGAAGGCCGACCGGGCCCCCTCCAGGAGGCGCTCGGTGACGACCTGGTTGAAGCGGCCCACGACCACGGCGAAGCGGCGGCCGCGAGCGTCGAGGTCGCCCTCGCGCGCCATCACGACCCCTCCCCGTCTGCCTCCAGGCTCTCAAGGAGGTGCCCCAGCTTCTCGCGCTTCGCCCGGAGGTAGTCGAGGTTCTGGGCCGTGGGCTTCGTCTCCAGGGGCACGCGCTCCACGATATCCAGCCCGTGGCCCTCGAGCCCCGCTCGCTTGGAGGGGTTGTTCGTGAGGAGCCGCATCGTCCGGACCCCGAGGTCGTAGAGGATCTGCGCCCCCACACCGTAGTCGCGGGGATCGGGAGGGAAGCCGAGCTCGAGGTTGGCCTCGACGGTGTCCTTCCCCTGCTCCTGGAGGCTGTAGGCCTGGAGCTTGTGCTTGAGGCCGATGGCCCGCCCCTCGTGGCCGCGGATGTAGAGCACCACGCCCCGGCCCTCGCTGGCGATCTTCCCCAGAGCGGAGTCGAGCTGCGTGCCGCAGTCGCAGCGCAGGCTGTGGAAGACGTCGCCGGTGAGGCACTCGGAGTGGACCCGGACCATGACGTCGCGTCCGTCGCCGACCCGGCCCAGGACCATGGCCACGTGCTGGCGGCCGTCGATCTTCGACTCGTAGACCTGGGCCCGGAACTCGCCGTAGATCGTGGGGATCGTGGCCTCGGCCACCTTCTCGATCAGCTGCTCCCGCCGTCTGCGGTGCTCGATCAGGTCGGCAATCGAGATGATCTTGAGGTCGTGCTCGCGGGCCACCCGCACGAGCTCGGGGAGGCGGGCCATCGTCCCGTCGGGGTGCATGATCTCGCAGATCACGCCCACCGGATACAGCCCCGCCATCGAGGCCAGGTCGACCGCGGCCTCGGTGTGGCCCGCCCGGCGGAGGACGCCGCCTTCCTGGGCCCGGAGCGGGAAGACGTGGCCCGGCATCAGGAGGTCCTCGGACCTGGTGGAGGGCTCGGTGACGGCGCGGCACGTCGCGGCCCGGTCGTGCGCGCTCGTCCCGGTCGTCGTCACGTCCTTGGCGTCGATCGAGACGGCGAACGCGGTCTCCTGGGAGCCCTCCGATCGCTGGACCATGAGGGGGATCCCCAGCTCGTCCAGCCGCCATCCCGCGCTGGGGAGGCAGACCAGCCCGCGGCCGTGGGTGGCCATGAAGTTGATCGCCTCGGGCGTCACCTTCTCGGCCGCCATCACGAAGTCTCCTTCGTTCTCGCGGTCGGCGTCGTCGACGACGATGACGATCTTGCCCTGGGCGATGTCCTCGACGGCCTCCTCGATCGAGGCGAACACGCCCTCGACCAGGCCGACGTCCTCCTCCTGCTTCATCGATCCCTCCGCATCAGTCGTTCCACGTACTTCGCGATCAGGTCCATCTCGAGGTTGACCCGGTCGCCCGGCCGCTTGCCGCCCAGGCCGGTGGCCTCGAGGGTATGGGGGATCAGCGCCACGGCGAACCCGTCCGGCCGCACCTCGGCCAGGGTGAGGCTGACGCCGTCCACGGCCACCGAGCCCTTCTCGACGAGGTACCGGCCCAGGCCCTCGGGGACGCGCACCGTCATCCGGACGCCGTCGCCCTCGGGCACGACCGAGGCGATCTCGCCCACCCCGTCCACGTGCCCCTGGACGAGATGCCCTCCAAGGCGGGTGGCGAGCGTCACGGGACGCTCCAGGTTCACGGCGTTCCCCTCGGCCAGGTCTCCCAGCGTGGTCCGGCGCACGGTCTCCGGGGCCACGTCGAAGGCGAGCGTCCCCTCAGCGCGGTCCACGACGGTCAGGCAGACGCCGTCCACACTGATCGAGTCCCCGGTGCGCGCGTCCGCGCTCACCGAGGCGGCTTCGATCTGGAGGCGGGGCGCGGACGCGCGCACCACCCCCCGCTCCTCAACGATCCCGGTGAACATCCGCCACCACCTTGAGGTCGGGTCCCATGCGAGAGACCTCTCGGATCGTCACGGCCCGCCCGTCCCCGATCGAGGGCGTCCCACCCCCCATCAGCACGCTGGGAGCTCCCTCCCCGCCAACGAGCACCGGGGCCACGTAGAGGATCAGCTCGTCCACGACGTCTCGCTCCACCATCTCCCAGGCCAGCGTGGGACCGCCCTCGACGAGCACGTGCTGGACGTCGCGCTTCCCGAGCTCCTGCATCAGCCGATCCAGCGGGATCAGGCCGTCCCCGGCGTCCTCGAGCTCGAGCACGTCGGCCGCCCGGCGCCACGCCTCGCGCCGCCCCCTCGGGGCGCGCTCGGTCGTGGCCACGAGCGTGGGGGCCTCTCCGTCGAAGAGGCGGTGCGTGTCGGGCACGATCCCCCGCCCGTCCACCACCACGCGCAGCTTGGGGGCGCCGCGGTATGAGGGAAGCCTGACGGTCAGGCTCGGGTCGTCCCGGAACGCCGTGCCCGCCCCCACCAGGATCGCGTCGGCCGAGGCCCGGAGGAGGTGCACGTCCGCACGGGCCTCCTCGCCCGTGATCCACCTCGAGGACCCGTCGCGCGCGGCGGCCTTCCCGTCCAGGGAGGCGGCCATCTTCAGGGTGACGAACGGGAGGCCCGTGCGGATGTGCCGCAGGAAGGCCCGGTTCTGCCGGGAGGCCTCCTCGGCCAGGACGCCGAGCGTCACCTCGACACCCCGCTCCCGGAGGAGGCGGAGGCTGGCGCCGTCCACGAGGGGATTGGGGTCGGTGATCGCCGCCACGACCCGGACCGGGGCGGCGTCGGCCACGCGTGGGGCGCAGGGCGGCGTGCGGCCGTGATGGCTGCAGGGCTCCAGGCTCACGTAGAGGGTCGCGCCCCGAGCCCTCGGCCCGGCCGCCTCGAGCGCCCGGATCTCGGCGTGGGCGGTCCCGGGGCCCTCGTGCCACCCCTCCCCCACGACCTCGCCGCCAGCCACCACGACGGCGCCGACGAGGGGGTTGGGCGAGACGAGCCCGCGGCCTCGCTCGGCCAGCTCGAGTGCCCTCCGCATGTACGCGTCGTCCACCGCGTTCCTCTCTCGGGGGAAGGGGGGAACGGGCGGCAGACGCCGCCGTCCTCGCCTTCTCTCATCCGGACTGTCACCGTCGGTCCCGGGATTCCGCCGGGTCCACCCCCGCGTGGCTCGCGGGGGGTCGTGGACTGTCACCACCGGTGGGGAGTTCCACCCC
>DASUTW010000047.1:0-2659 GCA_036374395.1 Actinomycetota bacterium | reverse complement strand
GGCGCCGGCGCGCTGGGCGCCGTCGTGGGGTTCGTGGTCGCCCACGCCCTGAAGGACCGCGTGCCGCCGGCCAGGATCGTGTCGGGGGCGCTACTGTTCGGGGCGGCGGGGATGCTGGCGTTCGGGGGCGTGATCAACATGCTCGGGATCTCAGCGCTGGCCTTCTGCGTCGGCCTGGCGTTCTTCCTGGGGAAGGTGGCCGTGGACACCTTGATGCAGCAGGCGCTGACCGACTCGTACCGCGGCCGGGGGTTCAGCCTCCAGGACGTCTCCTACAACCTCTCGTGGGTGCTCCCCGCCCTCCTGCTCTGGCTGGTCCTCACGCCCGAGACGGCTCGGATGGTGCTGATCGGCTCGGGGGCGGCCTTCCTGCTGATCGCCCTGCTGATCGGGCTGTGGTCGAGGGCGCTGGGCGGCCGGCCGGAGCGGGTGGCCCCCGCGGCCGAGGAGGTCAGCCCGCCAGCCTCGCGAACCTCGCCGCCGCGTCCGTCCCCGTGAGGTCGCCCTCCTCGTAGATCCCGGGGCCGACGCGGGCGGTCTCCTCCGGCGTGAGGCCTTCGAGGTACGGTCCCGGCAGGACTGCGGCGAACACCCGTCGGTCGAGGAGGTCCTCGCGGATCCGCTCGAGGACTACGCCCTCGGGGATCCCGTCCCGGTAGCGGAGATCGCCCACGATCGTGGCCACGAGCTCGAGATCGAGGTCGCGGGAGCGAACCTCGTCCATGTCGAGGAAGAGCGAGGAGGGCGTGGCCGCCTCCACGATCGGGCCGAGTCGCTCCTCGACGGCGGCCGCGAGCGCCTCGGGGTGGAGACGGAGCCCGCCGGCCTCCTCGGGCAGGGGCGTGAGCCCGTGGTCGGCAGTGACCGCCAGGACCCACCGCCCCTCCCCCGCCTCGGCGTCGAGGGCGGCGGCCACGTCCCGCAGGAGGTCGTCCTGGGCCCGAAGGACGTGTGGCTGCTCCTCACCCGCCACGTTCCAGAGATGCGCGCCCCGGTCCGTGGACTTGAGCTCGACGAAGAGGAGGTCGGTTACGTCGTCGCGCCCGATCCGCTCCCGACCCAGGATCTGGAGGATCGCCTCGCCCTGATGCCGGACGAAGGCGGGGGTGGCCGGGAGCACGTCGGGGTCCTCGAGGTCGTTCCCCATCCACCGGCCGTCGAGCGACCCGTCGCTCCCGTCAAGGTCCCGGACGCGGGCCCCGAGCGACGCATCGTCGGGGAGGTATCCGGGGAGGCGGTACCGCTCGCGGTTCGTGAAGAAGCGCCGCTCCCGGCGGTTCCAGAGGACGGCCACCTGCTCGGGCGCGGCGCCGGGCTCGGCGCCGCGCCCGAGCATCCCCAGGTGCCAGGACTCCGTGGCCACGATCCCCGTCCAGGCGCCGGTCGCCTCGTGCCACGCGTCGGCGAGCGTCTCGACGCGCAGCAGCCCGGGATCGGTTCGGCCGAGGTACGCGTCCCCCACCGTGCCGTCCGGGAGACGGGCGGAGTTGTCCGGGACCCCGTGGGCGGCCGGGTAGGCGCCCGTGCCCATCGTGGGGTGCACCGCCGCGGTGACCGAGGGCGAGGAGCCCACCGTGGCGTTCGTGAACAGGGCGCCGCGGGCCATCAGCGCTCGCAGGATGGGCCAGTCGTCGGGATAGGCCTGGAGGAGGTTCCACCCACCGCCGTCGTAGGCCACGAGCGCGATGGCCCGCGGCGCCCCCCGGCGCCCCGATGCCAGCGCCTCGAACAGGGGCTCGCCGTCCCGAGCTCGGAACGGGAAGCCCATGAGCTCGGCGAGCGTCGGGGCCAGGTCCGCCAGGTCGACCGCTCGGTCCGAGACGACGCCTTCGCGGACGAACCCCGGTCCGTAAAGGAGGATCGGCACCCGCTGGTGGTAGGCCCACGGGGTCGAGTGGCTGGTGTCGGGGCTCGGCTCCCGGCCCGGGTCCCAGCTTCCCCGTCGCACGATCACGTGGTGGGGCCTGGGGATCAGGGCCAGCTCGCCGGAGCGGCCGGGGACGTACCCGCGCCGCGTCGCCTCCAGCACGTCGGCCCCCACCTCGCGCGCCATCTCCTCGATGCTCCGCGCCCCCGGCGGAGGGTCCGGCGGTCCCGAGCACGACGCCGAGAGCACCGCCACGAGGAGGACGAGCGCCCGGATCATCATCCGGAGTATCCCGCAGGGAGGCTCGTGTATCGTGGCCCGAGGCACATGACCTCCATCCCCCCGCCGTCCTTCGCGAGCAGCCTGGGCCGTCGCACCCTGGTCATCGTCGCGGCCGCGGGTCTCATCGCGGCGCCGGCTCTCCTCCTCCGCGCCTTCTGCGTAGGCGAGTCCTGCCGCCGGCAGGCCGCCCCGGAGGTCCGGGCGCCGTTCTGCTCCCTCGACCCCCAGCTCCGTCGCCTGGTGGCCGACGGCTACCGGCAGGGCCGCTCCCCAGAGGTCCTCGTCGTCACGAGCGAGGACGCCACCGTGGCTGGCGGGCTCGAGAATCTCTCCGCGCCGTGGCCCTCCGTGGGGGACGTGGATGCCGGCCGCGTGCCGCTCGTCTTCCACGGGGCGGGGATCGACCCCGCCGCCGAGGTCCCTACCGCCACGCCTCTCGTCGACCTGGCCCCGACCGCGGCCGCCATCCTCGACGTCCGGGTCCCCCACCCGGGGGTCCGCTCGGGGGAG
>DASUTW010000046.1:0-5433 GCA_036374395.1 Actinomycetota bacterium | reverse complement strand
AGACGGCGACGGTGGGGATGCCGAGCTCCCGGCATGTACGGATCACCCGGACGGCGATCTCGCCGCGGTTGGCGATCAGGACGCGTGGCTTCCCCATCAGACCCCACCTGAGATAATCGGGCCCGCCCATGGGCTCCGAGACGCTGAGTCAGGATAGCCTGCGCGCAGCCGTCCGTGCCGCAGGGATCGAGGCCCCTCCCCGCTACCACGCGAGCATCGGCTCCACGAACACGGAGGCCGCGCGGCTGGCCGCGGAGGGCGCCCCCGCCTGGACGGTGGTGGCCGCGGGGCACCAGACCGAGGGGAAGGGTCGGCTGGGGCGGCGGTGGGTGGAGGCGCCGGGCCGGGCCCTCCTGATGAGCGTCCTGCTGCGGCCCCGGATCGACGCGGTCGAGGCCCCCCTGATCTCCCTCCTTGCCGCGCTCTCGATGGCCGAGGCCTGCCGGGAGCTCACGGCGGCCGAGGTGGGGTGCAAGTGGCCCAACGACCTCGTGATCGGGGAGCGGAAGGTGGGGGGCGTGCTAGCGGAGGCTCGGATCGAGGGGGGGGAGGTGGTCCACGTCGTCGTGGGCACGGGGGTCAACGCGCGGATGCGGGCCGAGGACTTCCCTCCGGAGCTCCGCGCCACGGCGACGAGCCTGGCGGTCGAGGGGGAGGCCGTTCATCCCGCCCTGCTGGTCCGCCGGTACCTGGAGCGCCTCCGGGAGGGGCTCGGGCCTGAGGGGCCGACCCCCGCGCTCCTCGACGCCTACCGGGAGCGGTGCGCCTCCCTGCGGCGCACCGTCCGGGCCACGACGACCGAGGGTGAGGAGGTCGAGGGGATGGCCGTGGACGTCGACGAGCGGGGAGGGCTCGTCATCGAGTCGGCCCGGGGTCGGCGCGTGGTCGCCTTCGGCGAGGTGGCCCACGTGGTCCCGCAGGGCCTGCCGACGCGGCCCGAAGCGTGACTCTCTTGCCGTGAGGCCCGACCCGGCTTACCTTGGACCGGCCGCGAAGAGGAGGTACGGAGTGGCCTTTCCGAGCCGGATGTCCGAGGGCGAGCACCAGGTCCTCGCGCTCCGCCCTCACTGGCTGGGGGTGGTCGCGCCGCTCGTCATCACCGTCCTCGTCCTGGTCGGGATGGCGGCGGCGCTGCTCAGCATCCCCGAGAGCTGGCCGTCGTGGGTCCGGTGGATCGTGGTCGGGGCGTTCTCCCTGATCCTCCTCCTGTGGCCGCTCCGCAGGATCGGGGCTTGGGTCACCTCCGAGTACGTCATCACGAACGAACGGGTGGTGCACCGGCAGGGCTGGCTGACCAAGCGATCGGTCGAGATCCCGATCATGGGGGTGGCCGACGTCGTCTTCAGCCAGTCGGTCCTCCAGCGTCTCGTTCGGGTAGGGGACGTGGTGATCGAGTCGGCCGGCGGCCTCGGCTTCACCAGGCTCGCCTCCATCCCCCGGGCCGACGACGTCCACCGGACGCTCTACGACCTGATCGAGGACGCCCGCGTCGTCACCTCGAACAACCACGGCCCCCCCGGTCCCCTCGACCAGATCGAGCGGCTGGCGCGGCTGCGCGAGCGCGGCCTGCTGACCCCCCAGGAGTTCGAGATCCACAAGCAGCGGCTCCTCAAGCAGCTGTGACCGCCCCGGACCCGGAGTTCATCCGGCGCCGCACCACCGAGGCGGTCCTCGCCGACGGCACCAGGGTGCTCCTGCGCCCCCTCGTGCCCGAGGACGGGCCGAAGATGGTGGAGGCCTTCGAGCGGCTGTCGCCCGAGAGCAGGTACCGGAGATTCATGTCGCCGGTGGACGAGCTCAGCCCCGAGATGGTCCGCAAGCTGACCGACGTGGACTACGTCGACCACTTCGCGTGGGCGGCCCTGGCGATGGACGAGCCCGGCGGGCCCGGGATCGGGGTTGCTCGATACATGCGCGCCGAGGACGATCCGCAGGTGGCCGAGGCGGCCGTCACCGTGATCGACGAGTACCAGGGGCGGGGGCTCGGCTCGCTGCTGCTGCAGGCGCTCGGGGCGAGCGCCCTCGAGCACGGGATCACCCGGTTCCGGGGCTACGTCCTGGAGGACAACCGGGCGATGCGGGACATCCTGGAGGAGCTGGGGGGGACGGCGCACCACGACGGAGCGGGGATCGTCCGGGTCGAGGTCGAGCTTCCGATCGGGGAGGACCTGCGCTCCTCGCCCGCCTACCGCGCCCTGCGCGCGCTGGCCAGGGGCGAGGGGCCGCGGCTGCTGCGGTGGGGGGCGCTGTGGGATCGTCCTGGGTGAGCCGGGATTCGTGGTGGCTCTGGGCCCTTTGCTAGACTGCGCGCGCCCATGAACGACCGCGTCGCGATCGTCGGCGTCGGCCACGCGGGGTTCGCCCCCATCACGGCCGGCGTCTCGTACAAGGAGCTGATGTTCGAGGCCGCGATGCGCGCCTACGACGACGCCGGCGTGGACGTCCGCCGGGACGTGGACTCCTTCATCGGGTGCTCCGAGGACTTCTGGGAGGGCACCTCGATCTTCGACGAGTACCTCCCCGATCAGATCGGCGGCGCCCTCCGGTCGGTCCACACTGTGTCGGCCGACGGGCTGTTCGGGATCGCCACCGCCCTGATGTTGATCCGCTCCGGGCACGCCGAGGTCGTGGCCGTGGAGAGCCACAGCAAGGCCTCGGACATCCTCACCCCCGGCTCGATCCACGAGTTCGCGCTGGACCCCGTCTACAACCGGCCGCTCCGCGTCACGCCGCACGCCGTCGCGGGCCTCGAGATGCACCGCTACCTCGAGGTCTCGGGGACGACCGAGGAGCAGTGCGCGCTCGTGGTGGCGAAGAACCGGCGGATGGCCCTGGACAACCCCCGCGCCGCCTACCCCACAGAGGTCACGGCGGCGGACGCGCTCGACTCCGAGCCGCTGGCCTGGCCCCTGAAGCGGCTCGAGGTGGCCGAGCGGGCCGACGGCTGCGTCGTGATGGTGCTGGCAAGCGAGGGCCGGGCCCGGGACCTCACCGACGCGCCGGTGTGGGTGCTGGGCACCGGCTGGTCCACGGGCTCGGCGTCGTTGGAGAGCCGGGATTGGGACGACCTCACCTACGTCCGACAGGCGGCCGACCGTGCGTACCGGACGGCGCGGATCGGCCACCCGACGGGCGTCGTGGACCTGGCCGAGGTCGACGACCGCTACGCGTATCGGGAGCTGATGCACCTGGAGGCCCTGCGGCTGGCCCACCCCGGTGAGGCCGGCGCGATGCTCGAGGACGGGGTCTTCGGGCGAGACGGTGAGGTGCCGGTCAACGTCTCCGGCGGCTCGCTGGGCCAGGGGAACCTCTTCGAGGCGAACGGCTTGGCCCGGGCGCTGGAGTGCGTGCTGCAGCTCCGGGGCGAGGCGGGGGAGCGGCAGGTCGAGGACGCCGGGGTGGCCGTGGCGCAGTCGTGGCGAGGCGTCCCCACCGCGACCTCGGCCGTGGCGGTGCTCGCCTCCGACGAGGCGGTGGCGTGATGCCGGGGCTTCGGCGGCTCGACCACGTCTACTACTGGACCCAGGACATGGACCGAGCCGTGAAGTTCTACCGCGACGTCCTGGGCCTCGAGCTGATCCGGCGGGAGGGGTCGAGCTGGGCCGAGTTCGAGACGGGGACGATCCGGATCGCCCTCCACGGCGCGGTGGAGGGGAGGCCGGCGGAGGCCGGCGGCGCCACGGCCGTCTTCGAGGTGGACGACCTCGACGCGACGCGGGCGGCGCTCGAGGAGAGCGGGGTGGAGCTCCTCGACCACATGGGCGAGGTGGAGGGCTACGCGCGCTTCGCCTCCTTCCTCGACCCCGACGGCAACACGGTGCAGGTGATCGAGTACGCGAAGGGAGCGTCTTGATGGGCCAGCGGGTCGCGGCCGTCGGCGCCGGGATGACGAGGTTCGTCCGGCGGGCGCAGGAGACGGGCAAGGAGCTGTCGTGGCAGGCGGCCCGGGCCGCGCTCGAGGCGGCCGACATGACGATCGACGACGTCGACTGCGTGGTGATGGGCACCGCCCCCGACGCCTTCGACGGGGTCCACATGAAGTCGGAGTACCTGGCCGACGGCGCCGGCGCGTGGGGGAAGCCCTACTACCGGACCTACGTCGGCGGCGGGACCGGTGTCTTCTCCACGATCCAGGGCTGGTGGCAGGTGGCCTCGGGCCAGTTCGACACGTGTCTCGTTGTGGCCGAGGAGAAGATGTCCTCGACCCAGCCCCACCCCCAGGGCGCGTTCATCACGATCTTCGACAACATGATCGAGCGGCCGCTTGGCCCCAACCTGCTGTGGATCTTCGCCCTGGAGATGAATCGCTACATGCAGGTCTACGGGCTCGACAAGGCTGACATCGCGGCGGTCTCGGTGAAGAACAAGCGGAACGCGGCCGACCACCCCGCCGCCCTGCTCGGGGACGCCGACATCACGGTGGAGGACGTCCTGAACAGCGAGACGCTGGCCTGGCCGGTCCAGCGTCTCGACGTCTCACCGGTCACCGACGGCGCGGTGGCCGTGGTGCTCGCGGCCGACCACGTGGCGAAGAAGAAGTCCCCGATGCCGGTCTGGGTCGAGGGCGTGGGCTGGCACCTCGACACCGCCTACTGGACGAACCGGGACCTCGTGTACCCGCGCTACGTCGAGTACGCGGCGCGCCAGGCGTACGAGATGGCGGGGATCCGCGAGCCGCGCAAGGAGATCCACGTCGCCGAGCCCTACGACCCGTTCGACTACAAGGAGCTGCACCATCTCGAGGGGCTCCAGCTCTTCGAGAAGGGGAAGGCGCCCGTGGCGATGCGAGACGGCGTGCTGAACCGCGACGGCGACCTGCCCTCGTGCCCCTCGGGCGGCCTGCTGGGTGTGGGGAACCCGATCGCGGCGGCGGGCCTCATGAAGATCGCCGAGCTCTACTGGCAGATCTCGGGGCAGGCCGGCAAGAGGCAGGTGCCGGGGGACCCGCGCCGGGGCGTGGCCCAGGCCTGGGGCGACCTGATGCAGGTCGGCACCGTGGTGGTGATGGGCCGATGACGCCGAAGCGAGAGCTCCGCCCCGTGGACGAGACCCAGCCCACGACGTTCTACGGGCCCACCTACCTCAAGAACGAGGAGTTCCGGAAGGCGGTGGGCGCGGTCGACTTCGCCGTGGATGCCCGCTACGCCTGGGACACGGGCGTAGCCATCAGCCGCTTCCTGGAGGGGCTGAAGGAGGGCAGGATCCTGGGCCGCGAGTGCCGCTCGTGCGGGCGGACGCTCGTGCCGCCGCGGATGTTCTGCGAGGAGTGCTTCCGCCCCACCGACCGCTGGGTGGAGGTCCCCGACCACGGCACCGTCAACACGTTCTCGATCTGCTACATCCGCTGGGACATGGTCGAGCTCGAGGAGCCCGAGCTGCCGTTCGTCCTGGAGCTCGACGTCGACACCCCGATGATGGGCTTCATGCACAAGC
>DASUTW010000045.1:0-11396 GCA_036374395.1 Actinomycetota bacterium | reverse complement strand
GAGGATCTCGTACCGGTCGAGGCTGCGGTTGTACGTGGCGATCGAGGACCAGAACCTCGCGATCTCGATAAGCATGTCGGCCCCGTGGAACCGGAGGAACTCGAGGTCGCCGGTCACCTGGTAGTGCTGCCAGACGTTATACGGGACCGCGAGATTGATGTGCTTCTGCAGATGCGAGTTGTCCGGGAGCCATCGCCCGGACTCCGGGTTGAGGTGGAGGGTCTGGCTCTCCTCGCGGCCGGTGCTGCCGCTCTGCCACGGATACATGGCGCCGTCGTAGCCGGCGGCCCGGGCGGCGGCCCGCGCCTCGGGGAGCCGGCGATGCCGGTATTCGAGGAACGACCTGGTGAGCGCCGGTAGCCGGTAGTTGAGGAACGGGAAGATGAACAGCTCGTCCCAGAAGATATGGCCGCGGTAGGCCTCGCCGTGGAGTCCGCGAGCGGGAACCCCGACGTCGAGGTCGATGGTGTGCTCGGAGGCGGTCTGGAGCAGGTGGAAGATGTGGACACGAAGGACCAGCTGCGCCCGTTCGGGTCCGTTCAGCGAGAGGTCGAACCGGCCCCATAGCAGGTCCCACGCGAGCACGTGGGAGGGGAGCAGGTCCTCGAAGGTGCCCGCCCGCTGTACGTAGGTCGTGGCGTCGATGACCGGCTCGTAGCCCGGGCGGCCGCGCCCCGTGGCAAGGGCGACCACCTTGTCGACGGTGACGGGCTCCCCGCGCGGGAGGTCGACGTCGAGGTCGTGCGCGACGAACCCCTCCCGCTCCACCAAACGGCGAGGCACATCGGCGGGTGTCCCGTCCCGCAGGACGCGCGTCCGCACCGCCTCGGCCACGCGTAGCTTCCCGGTCCTCGTCTCGACCACCAACCAGATGCCGTCCTCCCCGATCGACCCCGTCCCCTGAGGGACCAGATGGTCGCCGCGGAGGTCCCGGTAGCGGGCCACGCCGGAGTTGGTCACGGTCCCGTCGATCCCCGACCGCACCTCAATCCGGCCGCTCCAGTTCTCCGCGACGAAGGTCGTCTGCAGTGCCGCAAGGTGCGCGTCCTCCATGTGGACCAAACGGCGCTGCGAGAGATCCGTCACCCGCCCCTCAGCGTCGCGGAATCGCAGCCGGCGGACCAGCACCCCCTGTCGGAGATCCAGGTCCTGCACGTAGTCGAGGATCTCCACCCCGCGGAGGTCGAACCACTCCCCGCCCTCCACCCGGAACGACAGGACCAGCCAGTTCGGAAGGTTGACGAGATCCTCGTTCTCCACTACTCGCCCCGCGATCTCGGTCTCGAGCCGCCCGTACCCACCGGCCAGGTAGGTTCCCGGGTAGTGGATATCGTCGGCGGAGGACTCCGGCGCCGCCCCACGGGTGGCGAAGTAGCCGTTCCCGAGCACGCATAGGGCCTCGCGGAGCGCTTCCTGCTCGGGGACGAACCCCTCGTAGGAGAGGGTCCACAGCCTCACTCCTCGAGCACCTCCGCGAGGGCGTCCAGGAAGGAGCGCACCTCGCCCGGATCGCTGAACGCGAGGGAGGCAAGAGTCGGGCGGGTGTCGTCCTCTCCCCGGACCACGAGTCCCACGCCCCGCGCGCCCAGCGCCCGGAAGGCGTCCTCGTCGGTGACGTCGTCGCCAAGGTACATGGGGAGCACGTCCTCGCCCTCCAGACCCAGCACCTCGAGCAGCCACGACAGGGCCAGGCCCTTGTCCCATTCCACGTCGGGCCGAAGCTCGAAGATCATCTTCCCCCCGGTGACCCGGAGCCCGCGATGGGCCGACGCGGCGGCCTTCACCGCGCGCTCGACTTCGGCGGCACGGTCGGGCGCCCGCCGGAAATGGACCGCCACCGCGAACCGCTTCCGCTCCACCGCGGTCCCGGTGTTCTCCAGGGCCGCTCGGAGGTCCGCCTCCGCCTCGTCCAGGGCCGGCAGGTGCTCGGTCCCCCGCTGCTCGCGGAGCCCGTCCGGACCGACGATGTCGAACCCGTGGCTCCCCGCGTACAGGAGCTCGTCCAGCGCGACCTTACCGCGCACGTCGTCGAGATCCCGCCCGCTGATCACCCCGACCGTGCAGACCTCGGCGAGCCGACGGATAGCGGCGCGGGCCTCGTCCGAGAGCAGGGCGTCGTCGGGATCGGGCACGATCGGGGTGAGCGTCCCGTCGTAGTCCAGGAAGACGGCGGGGCTGCGCTCGTCAACCCAGGTGGCGACGCGCGCCACCCGGTCGAGCGCATCCGGAAGGTCGCCGATCGCGGGGGGTTCCGCGGTCGTCGACATCTCCCCGAGGTCGGAGACGACCACGTCAGCCCCGTGCTCCCGCAGCTCCTGGGCGTGCCCGGTCCGGTCCACCCCGATCACGAGAGCGAACCCTCCCCGCCGCCCGGCCTCCACCCCGGCCAAGGCGTCCTCGACGCTCGCGGCGCGGAAGGGAGGGACGCCCAGGCGCCGCGCGGCCTCGAGGAAGACGGCCGGGTCGGGCTTCCCCGGCAGGCCCACCCCGGCGGCGACCAACCCGTCGACCCGCTCCTCGAATCGGTCCTCGAGTCCCGCCGCTCGCAGGACCTCCTGGCAGTTGCGGCTCGCCGAGATGATCGCCGTCCTCACCCCGAGCCCGTGCAGGTCGTCGATCAGCCGGACGGTGCCGGGGAACGCATCGACACCGTGTTCGCGGATGTGGTCGAGGAACTCCCGGTCCTTGCGGTTGCCTAGCCCTCGAACCGTCTCCCGGTCTGGCGGGTCGGACGTCTCGCCCTCGGGGAGCGTGATGCCCCGCGCGGCCAGGAAGGACCGCACGCCGTCATACCGAGGCTTGCCGTCCACGTAGCGTCGATAGTCGTCGGGCTCGAAGGGCTCCCAGTCGTCCCCCGTCCGCTCCGCCCGCTCCTGGAGGTAGGCGTCGAACAGCCGCTTCCAGGCCGCGGAGTGGACCGACGCCGTGTCGGTCACGACCCCGTCGAGATCGAAGATCACGGCGTCGATCGCCGCGGCCGAGATCCGCGCGAGAACCCCCATCAACCCCTCTCCGTCGTGCGAATCAGCCTATCGCGCGGTGGCCCCCGGAGGCGGGAACGGAGAGGGTCAGGCGAGCGCCGGAACGCCTAGGGGACACGCGATGCCCAGGAACGCCACCCGGAGGGAGGGCGAAGGACCCTGTCGCGGCGGGGCCGGCGACCCTACACCGCGGGGGGTCGAGGCGAGAGCGTGACGATCCAGGAGACGGAGGAGGTCGCCGGAGCACCAAGTCATGGCTGTTCACGCGCTGCCGAGCCCGGTTGGTGGCAGGGAGACACCACCCGCGCGTGCGCCTTCCAGAACGGGCATCGATCTGTACTGGCTCCCGCTCGGCGCGAGGGGATGGTTCGTTCGGCTGAACGGGCGGATCTACGAGGCCATCAAGTCGCGCCTCGAACGCCGGGGACCGCTCCACCTCTATCACTCGGCGCTGGAGGTCCGGGTCCCGGAGGGACGGTTCGTGGTCGAGATGACGCCCATCCCCGACGCCGATGGCGAATCGCGCGGGGTGGTCCTCGAAGGCCCCGTCGGAAGCCGCCTCCTTGAGCCCTTCCGCGTGTTCCGGTACGAGCTGCGCCGCTGGCAGGACGGCCACATTCGGGACGCGGCCTGGGCCGTCGCGAGTCCCCAGCGTCTGAGTGACGATCAGCGCTTGGCGCGTGGTCTCCTGGACATGGTCCCTTCCGTGCCCGCCTTGGTGTGGGGCCGGGACGAACTCCGGGCGGGCGAGATGTGGAACTCGAACTCGGTGATCTCCTGGCTGCTCGCCCGAAGCGGTGTTCCATCTGAAGCCATCGGGCCCCCGGTCGGCGGACGTGCGCCGGGGTGGCGGGCCGGGCTTGTGGCAGCCCATCCTCAGCAGCGAGGCGAAGCACTGGGGCCCGGCCCGGCCCTTCAACCTCTCCGAGGACGAGGTGGATGAGAGGTCAGGAGATGCGCCGCGGGACATCCGCCGTGAAACAGGGAAACCCAGCCGACTTCCTCAGAATAGGGGTACTGGGCGGCGCTCGTCTGCGGGGTCGGCGCGCTCGCCAGCCATAGACCACACCGATTCTCCCGCGACTCGGTCCGCTGCCACCCGATCACTTGGCCATCCGGCCGCTGGCCTCGAACTCGATCCCTCGTCGGGCGGACACATCGGCGAGCGTCAGAACCTGGTGGAGGTGTGATCACCGGCAGGGCGGTGACCACCACCAGGCTGTCGAGCGCTGTCATGAACAGGGCCACGGCGGTGACGCCGAAGGCCCACCCCGCGGCCCGCCGTCCGGCCATCGCCCTCTCCTCTGCGGCGTCCTCGGGGGGTCCCTCGTCGATCGGCGCGGCCGGGACGCGCCAGGGCCGGCCGGGAAGGAGCATCACCGAGGAATCTGCCAGGGCCGCCACCTTTCCCTCGGTCGTGAGAATCTCCGCGGAGGAAACCGCGACCCTCCGGCCCCAGTGGACCACCCGCGCCCGGGCCTCCAACGGGCGCCCGTCGGGGATGATGGGGCGAAGGAACCGGACCTTCAGGTCGAGCGTGGCCCAGGAGCCTCCGGCCGCGGCCGAGGAGTGGATGGCTCCGTGGATGGCATAGTCGGCGAAGAGCGCCGCCGAGCCACCGTAGAACGCTCCTCCGGTGTTGGCGAACCACGGGCTGGCCGGCATGGCCAGCGCGATGGCCCCCTCCTCGACCCGGCGGGCCTCGGTCCCCAGCAGGTTGGAGAGGGGCGGGCGGGCCAGCTCCCCCCGCTGCCAGGCCCGCTGCATGTCGACCCCCTCCATGCGGTCCCACATCTCCTGGGGAACCACCTCTCCCTCCGGTGGGCGCTCGAAGGGGTGGGGGCGCGGGTGGTCCGGCCACGGGATGGCCCCCTCGGGAGGCTCCGGCAGGGGCCCCGGCACCTCGGTGATCACGCATCGGGAGGTGGCGTGGGCCAGCAGGCGCCCGGTGTCGTCCTCGACCGCGGCCTCGGAGAGCGCCTGGAAGCGGCCCACCTGGATCACCCGGGCCCGAGCGAGGATCGCCGAACCTTCGGCGGGAGGCCGGAGGAAGTTCAGGCTGAGGTCCGACGTGGCCAGCACCCTTCGGGGCGGGAGGGTGGAGAGGATCGCGCTCCCGAGGGCCCCATCAGCGGCGAAGGCTAGCGCGCCGCCGGTCAGCAGGCCCGCGGGACTGTGGAGCCACCCGGTCGCGGGGAGGCGGAAGGTCGCGGTGCCGACCCCGAACTCAACTAGGTCGAGCCCTGTGAGGTACCAGAGCGGTCCGTACGGGAGCTCTCCCCGCCGGAACCGCTGGATCTGCTCGAACCCGGCCAGCGCCAGGACGCCTGGATGCTCGAGATACGCGAACCGCCCGCGGACAGGTTCCTGGATCGGGAGGGTCCGCTCCTCACTCAGAAGTACGGAGGCCACGCCCGCCACCTCGCTGCCTCGGCTGTCCCCCAGCCTCGGGGACGACCGGTCGCGCAGCCAGGGTCCGACGGCCCGGCCCGCCTGGGACCTTCGGACCGGCGAGCTTCCGGCCCAGTCCCAGCAGAGGCCGTCGCTTGCCCCAGGTAGTCGGGCCTGTATCCGGGGCGGAGTGTGACCAGAACTGTGACCAGGCTGACTCGCGAGCGAAGACGCCCCGGAGCGTTTTACCTGCTCAGCGGTGTCGGAGGGGAGAGTCGAACTCCCACGGGGTGGTTAGCCCCACTAGGCCCTCAACCCCGCGTTCACGGTACGCAGTCGTTCGTCCACGACCACGCTGCAGGTCAATGAGGGTGTCGCCGCTTCGGCGGACGGCGCCGGCCCGCGCTGGACGGCCCTGAAAGCGCCCGAGCGTGACCAGAAGTGTGACCACCCTCCGCTAGGGCGCGACCCTAGCGCGGTCCGTCGGAACCTGAGACCCGATGTGCGTCCTCCGTGTCACCCGCCGCCCACCTGCCCCTTCTTGACCGCCCTCCATGTTCGGCCAGCAGCCGGGCAGCTCTCCTTTCACATCCGTCACTTGAAGTGCCAGGTGAAGACGACGACCTTCTTGTCGGTGTAGAGGTCGATGGCGTCATTGGCGCGCCCCGGAGTGACCCGTAGAAGGACGTCTTGCGACCCCCGACGGGATAGAAGGCGATCGGGGCCGGGGTCCCGACGTTCACCCCCACCTGGCCGGTCTGGACGTGCCGTGTGAAGTACCTCGCCGCGCCGCCCGACTCCGTGTAGATGGCGGCGGTGTGCCCGTAGTCGCTCCCATTGATGACCGAGATGGCTTGGTCCAGGTCCTCCACCGCCATTACGCACCGCACCGGGCCGAACACTTCCTCGTCAAACACCCGCATCGCCCCTCGACCAGCGGCGTCGTGTCCTCGAAGACGGCGAAGAGCGCCTTGCTCGCCTCGGAGTAGGCGGACATGCGAGGCTGCACGACGACCGCCTGCGGGCAGCGCCGCCGGGCCTCCGCGCCGCCCATCGCAGTGTGCACGCCGTAGGCCTGGGCCTCGTAGCTGGCCGCGAGCACGACGCCCCCGCCGACGACGACCGGACGGCCGCGGAGCCGAGGGTCATCCCGCTGCTCGACGGACGCATAGAAGGCGTCGACGTCGGCGTGCAGGATCGTTGGAACCACCGAGGGAGATGGGCAGCTTCGGGGGGCTACGACTTCAGGTGCGCGTCGAAGAACGAGACGATCCGCCTGCGAGCGTCGGCAGCGGACGGCTCGTGGTACCCGGCGTTGGCGAAGCTCCCCGCCACCTTCGCCCACAGCGGCATCTCCCCCCGGGCCGGGTCGTTGAGGAAGGCGTGGCCGGCCTCCGGATACACCTTGATGTCGTGCTCGATCCCGAGCTCGGTCAGCGCACGCTCCAGTTGCCCGGGGGCCTTCCGCAGCGACCGATCCCTTCCCCCGTAGCTCCCCACCACCGGGCAGGCACCCTCGAGAGCCGCCATGGCGTCCTTCGGGACGCCCCCGTAGTTGACGCTCGACGCCCCGTAGTCGGCCAACGAGGCCAGCATCAGCGCGAAGCCTCCGCCCAAGCAGAACCCGATCACGCCGACCCTCCCGGTGCAGTCCCCGCGGCCGGCGACCCAGGCGCGGGCGGCTTCGATATCCTCGAACGGTCGTCCCTCGCCGGCGACGGCAGCCCGCATCGTGGAGAACAGGCACCGCATCCGGCTCCCCCAGTGGAAGAGGTCGGGGGCGACGGCGAGGTAGCCCTCCCGGGCGAGCCAGTCGGCCTGGTTCCTGAGATCGGTGCTCATCCCCAGGGCGTCGTGGATCACGACGACGCCGGGCCATTGCCCCCCGGCGGCGGGGGTAGCCACGTACGCCGTCATCTCACCACCCGGTCTGGTGATCGTCACCATGCCATCTCTCATCCCTCCAAGACGCGCTTGAGCTGGGCCCAGATCTCGCGGGCCTGCCGCCGGCCCATCCAGCCAACGAGCGGCCCGGCCAGCCTGAGGAGACCGCGCGGCTCCGGGTCCGACGACCACCGCATCCGCGTCCCGCCGGGGACCCGCTCGAAGGACAGGGTGCTGTGGATGTCCATGGACGACAGGTGGGTGGATGACCCCAGCCGATACGGCCGATCATGGGCCGTGATCTCGATCGTCATCTCGACTGTCCGGCCCATGCTGGTGGCCAAGGACCGGAAGCGCGTTCCGACCCCGATCGGCCCCGGCGTGAGCTTCTCCGCCTCTCGGACCTTCGGGTCGTAGCGGTTGCGCTCGTCGGCGACGAAGTCGAATACCTCCTCCACGGGTCGATCGACGAGGATCTCGCCCTCGATGTGGACCATCCGCGTTTTCACTCCCCCTCGACGATAGTCTGGCCGTACAGGGAGGCACCCGCTACTCGAGGGTCTCCCAGCCGGCACGCGAATCGAGCGGGCCGCCAGCCCCTCGGTCAAGACCGGGCCTTCGTCGTGTAGGGGGGCCGGTAGCGGAACACCTTGGTCCGGCCGTGCGGGAAGATCCTCGTGAAGCCGTGGAGATGGCGCTTGTTCCGCTCCTTCTCCCTCGGGTCGAGCTCCCGCCACCCCGGATTCCGGCGGAGGTACCGGTACACCCTCTGCTCCTCGTCGACGGCTTAGACGGCGCGGTCGACCTGGAGCCCCCGTTCTCCGGCGGCCTTCTCACTCATGGAGCTCCTAGCGCCCGGCCGGCGATCCTGCCTGGCCGGCTCGCGCGCGGTCGTGGGCCCGGGCGGCGACAAGGGCCAGGAGGAGGGCGGCGAAGGAGAGGGCCGTGAGCCCCGCCACCAAGCTGGCGCTCTCCACGCGCAGGGCCTGATCGAGGATAACCACGCCTGGCACCAGCGACAGGTAGCCGAGGACCGCAGTCCCCAGGACCCACGCCCAGGCCCGACCCAAGGCCCGGGCGACCCTGCTCGGCCGCCGGGCGGGGATGGACCCGATCCTCGTGGCGGCGACCCCGACGATGATCCCGATCAGCGGCGGGCCGAACCCGCCCCCCGCGAGGAGCAGGACCGCCGACAGACCGATCAGCACCAGCCCGCCGCGGCGCCGGTGGGCGAACCCCACCGACCACACGCCGACGGCGAGGGCGGCGGCGATCGTCAGGATGCCCGCCCAGAGCAGGTTCGGGATGACCGTCATGGCCGGCTCCCCGCTCAGGATCTCGAAGGCCTCCGAGTCCGCCCACGACTCGATGACCAGCCCCTCGGGGCGGACCGACCCTTGGAGGATCTCCCCGACCCCGTGCTCGATGCCGGCCAGCGCCACCAGCACCCCGAAGGTGGCGACGACGACCCTCGTTGCGCTCCCGGCCCCCAGCTTCCGGCCCGCGGACGGCTCCTGCAGCTCCGGGATCGCTAGACCGCGCTGTGTCACCTCGACTGACATCGGTCCGCCCCTCCTTCCGGCGCCATGAACCTCGCGCTCACCATGAAACGCCGCACACCGGAGGCCGGTCAGGGTCTCACGTCGGGCGATCGGCGGGACCTTCGGACACCACCTCGGGCTGACCATCGTCCCCTGAGAACCGGGCCATGGGGCCCCCGACACGCGGCCGGCCTCCTCGTAGCGTGAGCAGAGAGGAGTGATCCGACATGCGACGCTTCGTATCCCTGCTCCCCTACCTCCCCGTGCTCGCCGCCATCGGGTGGCTCGCGACCCGGTTCCGGGTCATCCTGGGGCTGTTCCTGATTGCCCACGGGCTGGTCCACGTCCTCTACGTCGTTCCCGAGCCAGCGCAGAAGGCGGGCGGCCTCGAGTGGCCCTTCCACCTCGATCGGTCCTGGGCCCTGCCCGGCCTCGGCGAGGGCACGGTTCGGGCGATCGGGCTCTTGCTCATGATCGCCACGATCGCCGGGTTCGCCCTCGCCGGGATCGCCGTGCTAGCGAACCTGGGCTGGTGGACCGGTGCCTCTATCGCCGCGGCCGCGGCGTCCACCGCGCTGCTGGGCCTGTACTTCCACCCCCTGCTCGTCCTCGGGCTGGCCATTAATGTGTTCGTCCTGTCGGTCGCGGGCTTCCGGTGGCCCGCGCTGAGCTAAGGCCGAGGCCTGAGATGGGCTGTGGGTAAGAGCGCGACCGCACCGTGCTCAGCGGCTCGGTGCCGACTGTGACCAAAAGTGTGACCAGGGGACGCCCACGGAACGAGTGTTCGAGAAGTCGGGGAGCGTTTCTGCTCGTCAGAAGTGTCGGAGGGGAGAGTCGAACTCCCACGGGGTGGTTAGCCCCACTAGGCCCTCAACCTAGCGCGTCTGCCAGTTCCGCCACTCCGACGACGGTCCCGATTATAGCGACGGGCCGGGCCCTCAGCCCTCGTCGAACGCCAGGGCGGCCATGTCGAAGCGCCCCAGCGGATCCACCTCGAGGCCGGTAACGTACTCCTGGGCCGCCACGTTCGATCGGAACCAGGCCAGCGGCACGAGCGGCATCAGCTCGAGGGCGCGGCGCTCCGCGCGCGCGTACAGCTCCTCGCGCTCCTCGGTCGATGCGGCGGTCCGGGCCCGCTCCAGCAGCCGCGCGAGGTCCTCGTCCTCGATCCCCGTCCGGTTGTCCGGGGAGTCGGGATCGAGGAGCGGATCGAGGACCGCCTGCGCGGTCGGCGCGTCCGCCACCCACACCAGGCAGAAGGCCTCCTGCTCCCCCTCCTGGAGCAGCCTGGCGTACTGGTCCTCGTCGTGGCCCCGGAGGTTCACGTTCAGGCCGATCTGCGCCAGCTGGCGCTGGACCCCCTGGGCCACGCCGATCCCCACCTCCGACGTGGGGAAGTCGAGCCGGAAGGCCCGCTCGCGGCGGGGGAGCTCCGCGATCAGCTCCTCGGCGCGGAGGCGATCCAGCTCGCAGCGCTCGTCGCACGCCCCGGCCCTGTAGCCGGGGAAGGTGGGCGGCACCAGGCCGTCCGCCCGTGTGGCCAGCCCCCCGTACACGCCCCGGGCGAGGGCCTCTCGGTCGATCGCGATGGACACAGCGACGCGCACCGCCCGGGAGAACCGCCGGGACCGCAGGTTGAACCCGCAGTAGAGGAGCCTGCCGGTGGCTCGGACCCCCTCCTCGTCCTCGTCCCCCACGAACGCGGCGGGGATCCGAGCCACGTCGAGCCGGCGGGCCAGGAACTCGGGCCAGGCCTCCTCGACCTCCTCCGAGGGACGAAGCTCCACGCGGGCCACGCCCACCTCGACCCCCCCGGCGGCCTCCAGGACTATGGGGCCGTCGAGCCCGAGATCCTCCGCCAGCGCGTACGGCCCGTTCCCGATGGGCAGGGCGGCCAGCGAGGGCGCCGAGCTCCCCTCCCGGATCGGGGACAGCGCCGGATGCGAGAGCAGGGCGAGGAAGCCCATGTTCGGCTCGCTGAGCGTCACCGCCAGCGTGGCGGCGTCCCGGGCCTCGATCCCGGTCAGGGGCCGAGCCCCGAAGCTCGCCCGGTGCTCCCCGAACCCCTCCACCTCCTCCAGCAGGAACGCGAACGGATAGCGCTCGACCGGATCCACGAGGCGCTCCCACGCGAAGACGAAGTCCTGCGCCCGGACCGGCGAGCCGTCGTGGAAGGTCGAGCCTTCGAGCCGGAACACGAACCTCGCTCCCCCCTCCTCGATCTCCCACGAGGCGGCTGCCGCCGGGACGATCTCGCCCGAGGCGTCGACCTCGACCAGCCCGTCGAAGATCTGGGCGGCCGCCAGGATCTCGTCGGGGGTCTCGACGCGAGCGGGGTCGAGCGTCGCGATCGGACCGACCCCGACGCGGAGCGTGGGCTGTGGGCTCAGGGTGGGGCCCGGGATCGGCGACTCGCGGGCCTCGGGGGGCGGCTGGGTGCAGGCCACCGCCAGCGCGGTCAGCGCCAGCGAGAGGATGCGGCGTGGGGCGGGCCTAGGCCCACTGCCAGGCAAGCCAGAACGTGGTGCCGGCGAAGACCAGCGCCGTGATGACGGTGATGCGGTCGAGGGTTCGCTCGACCGAGGTGCCCCCAGAGAGC